>DIXL01000034.1:0-77072 GCA_002428685.1 Cloacimonetes bacterium UBA6081
CCGCCACTAAAAATCTCTTAGAGCAAGCTCTTTGAAATTCTCCGTTCGACTTGCATGTGTTAGGAACGCCGCCAGCGTTCGTCCTGAGCCAGGATCAAACTCTCCATCATAATTAAATATGACTGAAGTGACAAGAGCTTCATTCTCACATTCCCACTCTATAAACTTGGTAAAAGAACTGGTGATCGCCGCAAAATCAATCATGTTGCGATCACGTTTTATCAAGAGATCTAACCCCCCTATTTTTGTCAATACATATTTTTGAGCTATTTCTGCTCATAATGCTTGTAGGTTTCATAATACATTGAATAACAAAATGTTAATGAAAGCAGAAATTTCTTTGCTTTGGTAGATTTAATTCCCATTTGGTATAATTAGTGCAGATTAGAAAGCCTGTTTGTGTCTGTTCACAAGTATTAATTGACAGCTCCACGCAGTCTGATTTTATGGGGATATCATAATTTGAGAGGCTAATTTGAGAGACTGGATGATCGTATCAGCTTGTGTGTTTGTAATCATAGTCACAGCGTTGTTTGTTTACCAAAGCTTTACTGCGCCTTACAGCACCAAAGCTGCAGAGACTGACAAGATTGATGTCAGTATAGAACCCTTACAAACAGCTAAAATTGATACCATTATTCCAGTGCTCATGCTTTCTGGCTCCAAATATAGCATCACTCCCAAAGCTAAGTATCAAATATCGGGTATGCTTGTAAGCAAACGTCATTATTTGAGAGGGTATATGAAACATTTATCCCCTTACGATTATGCCCTTATCTGGGGTGATGTTCCGCAATATCTGGAGTTTTTGAAATTTGACCAGATTGTTCGTTTTTGTTTGTTCAAATATAAACCTGGGTTGCCAATTAGCGTAGAATATGTAGGTAATCACCTAAGCAATAACCATTTGATCCCAGCCACAAAGAACATTAGAAAAGCTTTGGGCAAGCCCAAAAGGAAAGACCTTATTACTCTTCACGGTTATCTGGTAAAGGTTTATGGTCAGGATAAAAAGGGCAGAACAACTACTTGGAACAGCAGTATGAATCGCACGGATGATGGCAACGGCGCGTGCGAAATCATCTACGTAACTCGGCTGAGAATTAATGACGACATCTTTGAATAGATTTTACAAATCAGCCAGCATAGATTCATCTTCTTTAGATTATTTTTACTCACTATTTATTTGAATTAAAATGATGTTACTTCTCAAAAACTGTTACTTATTGGCCTCTGTGCTAATTCATGTTTCAACCTTGCTTGAATTTTCCTGTAATTGCCCTGTTATTAGCTACAAATTGGACAATAACAAGACAATAACATGACAATTCGACCCGGCAAGATATCTGCCCATAGCAAGAGACCAGAGAAAATGGACTTGACATAAACCGCCATTTTTCTGCCCTTGCAGAATGTGTAAAATACAATACGAAAATGGAGTTTATCCGATGAGATTCAGGCTGCTTTTACTACTGATAGTCATTGCCATGATAAATAGTTCCTGCAGCAGTAGCGGCAGACTTTACCGCAAGGCTAACAAACACTATCAGAAAGGCTTATATGAGGTTTCTGTTCAAGAGGCAGCAAACTCTCTGCGTCAAAAACCCGATAACGCCAAAGCTCAGGATTTGTTAGTGCAGGCCTGGGAAACAGCGGTAAAAAACCGTGAAGACAGAGTAAGCAACCTGGCGCAAAGTAGCAATCCCAATAAATGGGAACTGATTTTGGAAGAATATACTGCGCTTCAGGCTTTGGGTAGCAGTTTACAAACCTTACCCACTTTGGTAAACCCCTATTCCGGTTACAGAGTGCTGATCAATATCCCAGACTTAAGCGAAAAGATAAACAACAGTCGTGAAAACGCAGCCGAAAACCGCTACCAGTCCGGCATTCGCTATGCAAAAATCTCCAACGATATCGACACACAAAAAAAAGCAGCCCTCGAGTTTAAGGCAGCTTTGAACTTTATCCCAGATTACAAAGACGCCTCCTTGCGCTATGACCAGTGCCGCAAACAAGCCATCAAGCGTATCGCTATCAGCCCCTTTGAAGATAAAAGCAACAGCCGCAGCCGCTTTGGAGCTATAGCAGATTTACTCACAGACCACATCATCAGCCAGATAATTTCCTACACAGCCAATAGCGATTTTATAGAAGTTATAGCCCGTTCGCAGATGGATGCAGTGCTGGCAGAACAACAGCTCAGTGCTTCGGGTTTGGTTAGCGAATCCAGCACGGTTCGGCTTGGTCAAATCTTAGGTGCCCACGAAATCCTCACCGGGCGCATTTTGCAGGTTAGCGTTACTCCCTCACGCACCGTCAGCGTTACCCAGGAAGCCCGTGCTAAGGTTGTAATAGGCAAAGAAGACTACATAGATGAAGAAGGTAAAACCCGTCAAAGAGACGTCCATGGCGAAGTTAGCTGTCAATATCGTAAATACACCAAATCTGCAGGAGTAAACGTATCCGGCTCTTTTAGCATTATAGACGTGGAAACGGGCAAAATTAAGCTACAGGAAAGCCTGGAGGTCAAAAACCCCTGGGCAGACAGCTGGTGCCGTAAAATCTCTGGCGATGACCGCGCTTTAAGCCACAGCCTGAAAACCCAGATTGCCAAAGCAGAGCCCTTTCCACCTGAAGATAGTGAGATGGTAATGGACGCTTTGAGGCAGCTTGGTTCTGCAGTTGTATCCAAAACCCGCAATTATCTGAATTAAACCATGAAGAATATCATATATCTTGCGCTTTTACTAATCGTTAGCTCTTGTGCGCTTGGAAACAATGAGCCCGCCTGGGTGCAACAAAATCCCACCGACAACTTATACTACAATGCCGTGGTTAGGATAAACAAAAAAGCTCCCAACTACGTTGATTTGGCCAGAGATAATGCTTTGAAAGACATCTCCATGCAGATTAGCGTGGTTATTGATTCCAAAGTTGCTTTAACCGAAGGCGAGATAAACGGTGTTCCCTCTGCCGAGATTATCAACCAAATCCGCACCTCCAGCCGTAACAAACTGGCCAACGTCCAACTGGCAGGCAGCTATCAAACCGATAAGGACTACTGGGCATATTACCGCCTGTCCAAAAGCGAATACCATCACTGGAGGCAAGAACAGCGCAATCTGGCCATGCAACAAGCCATCCCTTTGCTTCAGGAGTTCGACGCTGCAACCAGCGATATCGCCTCTGGAATAACCGCCCTGCTAAAGGCTATGGAGCTGACAATTGATTTTGCAGATATGGATTTGACAACCAGTTATAAAGGACAAAACATCAATCTTTACAACGAACTCTTAGCCAGGCTGAATCGCATGCCGGAGAGCATAGAACTACACTACTCGGTAAAAGAGCTAACCCTGGTGGCAAAACAGCGAAACCGCCACATCGTTCCTGTAAGTGTTGCCTATCGCAGTGTTCCCTGTAAAAGCTTTCCGCTATCCTTCAATTTTCGTGGGGGTGCCGGCGACATTGTGCAGAAAACATTTACGGACAGCGAGGCAAAAGCGGATTTGATTATCCGCAGAATTACTGATTTTGCTGACCCTCAGTTCATAGAAATGAAAGCAGATAAAGATTATTGGCTCACCCGCATCGAAAGCCCGGTGATAAAGCACATGTTGGAACTATTACAATTCCAGCCTGCTACGTTAAAGCTGAATGTCAGCCGGCCAAAGGCATTTATAGACTATAGTTTTGATAACACATCCGGAAGCTCATACCGTGATTTATTGACCAAGAAGCTACAAGACCTTGACCTGGAAGTGGTGGCAGACAGTGCTAAAAGCGACTATATCTTTAAAGTAATAATCATTAGCAAGGATGGCGATTTCGTTTCCCGTTTGAACCTGTTCTCCGCTTCTGCAGATGCCTTTGTGGATTTAAGACAGACCAAAGGCTACAAAAGCCTCTATAATACGAACTTAACCGGCACAAAAAGCACCGGCTCCAGTAGAGACGCTGCCATCAAAATGAGTGAATTGAATGCCATTGCGGAAGTATGTGATAAGCTGCTGTATATGCTTGTGGAACAGCACATTATGCAATAAATTGGGTTACAAGGTGATTTGGCGCAGTGGAAAAGTGGAAAGGTGAAAACCGTTTTGATCTGACACCGTTCTAAGTGTGGAGTCGTTTCAGCCCTTACCTTCAACAAAGTTGTATCCCAATTTCGAGGCTGAAAGGACTACACATGTCTGAGCTGACACCTGTTACCTGAAACCTGACACCTATTTTAATTCCAACCATGAACCAGCTTTCATTTTCCCGCCCTTATACTTTTTGCTATTCTGTTTGTATTCCCTCAATTCCAGTTCCTTCCAATCCCAAGCAAGGTTTTCTCCCAGCTCTGTTATGTCCTTTAAGGCAGTTTTGCGAATAAAGGCAATAGGCCCGCATTGCAGATAAATTATCTCACCCATTTGGTCAAAGGCTTTCAGTTTGTTTGCTGCCGATGATTCTGCGGTAAGGTGAAGCTTATTATCCTGCTTTGCGATAATAGAACAACCCACCAAATCATCCGGATAGCGCAACCTTATACTCTGCATCTGTTTATCCACCAAAAGCACCTCTGCAGCTTCCTGGACAAAAGCTTCACGCATAAGTGTCTCCATGGAAACGCTACGATCACCCATATTCCCTTGCATTTTAAGCGTGTCAAACCAATTGTCCCAAACATAAATCTGTCGGGGTGCTAACATCGGCTTAAAATCTTCCAGTTGGATGCTCTTTAAATTCCGCGGCCATTTACTTTCGCGAAAACTGGGGACTATAATTCTGATATCGTAGTCCGAAAGTTGCCTTCCGTCTTGTTTCAAGGCCAGATATGCGGTATTGGATTTTAGTTCAAGACGGCTGAAATTCAGCACATAGCCATCGTTCGTCGCCAAACGCATACTGTGCCATTTATCACCTGCCAGGCTTCTCAACCAGGGCAGCAATTCTATGCCTTGCCATTTTTCTTTCAATTGTGTTCCATCTTTGTCTCGCACCGTTTCAAACCCAAGCAGTTTGCTTTGTTGCAATTCACTGGTGTTAAGCCTCCAGCTACGCCCATCATGGTGCCTTAGCTCAATTCCGGACAAGCTGCATAGCATAGATAAGAGCGAGATAATCATTACTAATCTGCGCATTTTATTTCCTTTTTAGTTTATGATCCCAATGTTTCTGACATACATAATTTTGTCAATTAGGCCGAAAATTATTGACATAAACTCCCTCTTGTTTTTGTTTGTGCATAGGCCGAGTGAAAGTTCCTAAACATTAGCATGGGCTTATCACCGATAGGGTATAGCGGGAAACGGCTATGCCTCCCTTTGGAAAGGCTTTGACGGAAATCTTATCCGCGATAGCCTCCTGCTTTTCATGGAGGATAAAAATGAAAAGAACTTTATTTATTACAGCAATGCTGCTTGCGCTGTTAATCTTTGCCTGCAGCGAAAAGGACAACAACCCCACCGACACAAACATCTATGGCTACAGCCTGGAGCAATTTATCACCAAACTAACCGTGCGTAATCTTGTAGATCCAACTGTGGCTGATACAACCGATTTTCGTGCTTTGTTCAATTACGAAATTGTCGGCAGTGATGGCTGGAGCCCGCGGCAGTCCTCCAATGCAGGTTACGACCTTGGCTGGAACATCTTTAAAATAGGATTCCTTGTTCCATCCGATAACCGAAAAACCTGGTTTTCCGACACCTCTTTACCCAGTGCTTTCAAGGTTAAAAACGCTGAAAGTGTAAAACTCTACCGCAAGGTGGATGTTGAAACCGGAAGGGCTGTAAATTCCATTGAACTTAAAGGTTTACAGTTGCATAGCATAAACAACTGGAGTCAAACCCCCGAGGATGCCATCAAGCTAAGTGACCTTTTGCAGGGAGTGGATTCGTTAACATCGGTTAGGCTAATTGCAATTGACGGCTATACAATGGATTACACGCCAGAGCAAATTGCTGATGGCTACTATTTATTGAATTCAGAAGTAACCACCTTCCCCACTTTCAATAGCGAAATGGACGGTTCCCAAAAGAAATTCAAAAAGCTGCTGCGTATGGAAGTTCTGGGTTCCCTCAGCCAAACCTTCTCTTTCTCTTTGGCCAGCCATGATCTTGCAAGCCTAAGTTTCACTATTCCGCAAGATCTAACTGGCTACGAAGCTACGATTTTAACGGGATACTAATACATTGTCAAGCCTGCTAACAAATTGTCGTTCCCGCGGAGGCGGGAATCCAGCTCAGTAAAAGCTCTGAAAGAGCGGTAGAAAGGTAAGTATATGCTTCGACATTTTGTGTCATCCCTGCGGGATTATAAAGGGCTGGATTCCCGCCTCCGCGGGAACGACAATATCATCAAAGACATTTTGAGGCACTAATCTGAAAATGAATATCTGCGAAATCTGCGTGCAAATATATTATGCGTAATCTACTCTGTCTATCAGTGTTTATCCTACTTGTTTCAAATCTATTTGCCAGCCAAACCCCCGATAGCCTGAAGACCTTTTATCTACCAACCGTTAGGGTTATAGTGAGCAAAAACTCCGAAGCCATTGGTATTTTATCTCATCTTTCGGGTGATAAAATTGCTTCTGCCGGTACCATTCAAGAGGCAATGCAAAACACTCCGGGTATAACTGCAACCAGTGGCAGCAAGGACGAAAGCAATTTGCGCTTAAGGGGATTTCGCAAGAATGAGGTGAAAATCCTGATTGATGGCAGGCCTCTCACCAATGGCTATTTTGGCAACGTGGATATTAGTAAACTGGCTTTGCTGGACATCGCCGAAATTCAGGTTATCAAAGGGCCAGCATCTCCCCTATTTGGCACAAACACAATGGGTGGAGTGCTGAATATCATCACCAAAAACCCCAACCCCAAAGACTGGATGCAGCTTAATCTTGCCCTTAAACGCAATAATACTCAGCAGGTTAGCATCGAGTCTTCGCATCGCTTTTTGAATTGGGATTATGCCTTGGGCATGGCGATGGACAACACCGCTGGCTTTGTGCTCTCGGACGATTTTTCTCCTACTTATTCTGAAAATGGAGGAGTCCGAAACAATAGCGACAAAAGAGGTTACAACCTTCGCGGCTCGTTGGGAAGTGAATTGTTCACCTATCACGGCGTTCATCTATCGTTTGGTTACAGCGGTATGGACAAAAAAGACATCCCCTCTTCCATTTACGAGCGCAAATTCCGCCGATATGAGGCTTGGAATCGCTACAATGCAGGTGCAAGCGGAGAATTCAGATTATCCGACTACGCCCAGCTATTCACGCTGATTTCTTTGGACGGAGCAGCAGACCGCTATTTGGAATACCGCGAACCCACTTTATCGGTGGTTGATGTAGATTCGGACATGAAAAATACTTCTCTTGCCATAGCTCCCCGGATTAAATGGCAACTAAACGGCAATAAATCGCTGGATTTTGGCTACCGCCTCGAACTGCAAACCAACAAACGCAAAGATAATGGTGAGTATCTAAACTGGACGCAAAGTTCCTTGCAGCTTCACAGCCTGTTCTGCCAGTTCGAACAGCAGCTATCAGATGCCTGCAGGCTTACTTCCGCGCTTGGTTTAGCCGGCAGTATCAACGATCTCAAAAGCAAAATGCAGCTTATTCCGGAACCTGCTATAGGCTTGGTTTATGAGGGTGCAAAAGGTCAAAACACTGCTATATCCCTGGGGATTTCCAGTGCTCGGCCAACTATGCGCCAGCTTTTTTCCACTTCCAAAGGTAATCCCCGGCTAAAACCCCAATATGCCTATAAAGCTGAAATCAGCCATTTTCAACCCTTGGTCAAGCAGTCTATCAGCCTTTCCAATAGCGTGTTTTACAACGACACCCACCGCTTGATTGATCTTTATCAGGGGAAATACGAAAACATCTATGCGGTACAAAGTTATGGGCTTGAATCATCCCTAAACATAAACCCTATAAACCGTTACGATTTTTCTATCTCTTACTCTTATCTGGATTACAGTGTGGGTAGTGATTACCGTTTAACCGAAACCCCCAAACATTCGCTTGACTTTGCTCAAAGGCTGAAATTGCCATATAATATGAAACTACAAGCAAACTCTTCCTACCGACATAATCGCCTGTCTCAGGATGAAATAGGCACATATCACAAACTTCCCTCATATTGGTTGCATAATGTATTATGGCAAATCCCCTGGCAGCGGATAACGTTCTCGCTGGGAATTCAAAATATCCTGGACGCCAATTACCAGGGAGAATATGGCTTTCCTGCCGAGGGCAGAAACTTCTCCCTTGGCATTAAGCTAACTATATAACACACAAACACATACCCGCTCCCCTCTTTTTCCTTCCTTGCTTCAAAGCCTTAATCAAGTGTTAATCTACCCTTAATTAACGCTTTGGATAATGCAAGAATGATGGAATTGATTAGGATTTTTATTGGATTAATTGTGGATTATTCTTGGTTTAGAGAGGCTTTTTGGATAAGCTGTGCCACGGCCAATGCTACGGGAATATCGCCTTTGGCAACCTGCTGCTTCAAATGTGGTAACAGAGTTTTGATCGTGTTTTGATGATAAAAGCTGGATAGAACCTGTTCCGAAATCAAGCTCTCGAACCATTGGATGTTCTGCTGAGAACGCTGGGCAACAAATTCTCCACTCTGATTAGTTGCCTGCCGATATTCCAGAATCAGGTTCCAAATATCTACAATCCCAGTGCCCAACAGGGCGGAACACGTTATTGCCTTGGCATGCCAGGCTTTATTTGACGGGCGAAGGTAGTGCAGGGCGTTGTTATATTCACGGGCAGCCAGTTCGGTGCGCTGAACATTGTCACCATCGGCTTTGTTGATCACAATCAAATCGGCAAGCTCGATTATTCCCTTTTTAATGCCTTGAAGCTCATCTCCGGCACCTGCAATCTGCATCACAAGGAAGAAATCTACCATGCTTCGCACCGTGATTTCGCTTTGCCCCACGCCAACCGTCTCCACTAAAATTACATCATAACCCGCTGCTTCGCAGAGAATCATGGTTTCGCGGGTTTTTCGGGCAACTCCACCCAAAACACCTGCACTGGGAGAGGGGCGGATAAAGCTGTTCTCTTGGCGTGAAAGCTTTTCCATTCTGGTTTTATCGCCCAAAATGCTACCCTTGCTGATAGTAGAGCTTGGGTCTATGGCCAAAACCGCAACTTTGTGTCCCTGCTGGATTAAAAACTGGCCAAAACTTTCGATAAAAGTGCTTTTACCGGCTCCGGGCACACCGGTTATGCCGATGCGGATTGATTTGCCGGACATGGGTAACAACTGCTTCAGCAGCTCCTGTCCCGGCGAAAAATGGCTGTGAGCGTTACTTTCTATCAGGGTGATTGCTTTGGAGAGCAGGGTGCGGTTTGAGCTCCGCACCCCTTCTACCAAGGTATTAAGGTCAAAACGCCTTTGCCGGTGAGCCTTTGCTGCCTGAGACACAGAGCCGGAGGAATTTTCCTTCCCTGCCACAATGCGGCTGGCAAATTCTGCTCCAGAATCCTGCGGTGCCCATTCGGGTTTGCGTTTATCGTCCAATTAATGCGCCAACAGGGCTTCCATAATGGTTGTAGCTGCTTCGGGAAGCTTTGTGCCCGGGCCAAAGATGGCTGAAGCTCCATGCTGATACAAAAATTCATAGTCCTGGGCTGGGATTACTCCACCCACAATAACCATGATGTCTTCCCTGCCGTGCTTTTTCAGCTCGTCCATTAGCTGTGGCAACAGGGTTTTGTGTCCGGCCGCCAAAGAACTCATGCCAATGATGTGGACATCGTTTTCCACAGCCTGACGTGCAGTTTCTTCCGGAGTTTGGAACAAAGGACCCATATCCACATCAAAACCCATGTCTGCATAGGCTGTGGCCACCACTTTGGCACCACGGTCATGCCCGTCCTGCCCCATTTTGGCAATTAGGATACGGGGACGGCGGCCTTCCTGTTCGGCAAATTTATCGGTTAAAGCCCGAACCTTTTCAATATCATCCATTTTGGCATACTCACTGCTATATATATTGTTTATCATTCTAATCGTGGCCTGATGGCGACCATAAACCTTTTCCAGGGCGTCCGAAATTTCTCCCAGAGAAGCACGTTTGCGAGCAGCATCAATTGCCAGTTCCAACAAATTTCCTTCCTTGGTTTCGGCACATTTGGTCAAAGCTGCCAAACTGGTGGTTACCTCTGTGTTATTACGCTCTTTGCGCAGTTTTGCCAAACGGGCTAATTGCGAGGTTCGGACTGCGGTGTTGTCAACTTCCAGGATGTCCATGGCAGCTTCTGTATCAGGACGATATTTGTTGACGCCAACAATTACGTCTGCACCGGAATCAATCTTGGCCTGACGCCTGGCAGAGGCTTCTTCTATGCGCATTTTGGGAAGGCCGGTTTCGATGGCTTTGGCCATGCCACCCAGCTTTTCCACTTCCGTGATGTGATCCCAGGCTCTATGCATCAAGGCATCTGTTAAAGATTCCACATAATACGAGCCTGCCCAAGGGTCAATAACTTTACAAACGCCTGTTTCGTGTTGCAAATAAAGCTGTGTGTTGCGGGCAATGCGGGCACTGAAATCTGTGGGGAGGGCAATGGCCTCATCCAAAGAATTTGTATGTAGCGATTGGGTATGCCCCATTGTAGCGGCCAGGGCTTCGATTGTGGTTCTGGTGATGTTATTATAGGGGTCTTGTTCGGTAAGGCTCCAGCCGGAAGTTTGGCTATGAGTTCTGAGAGCCATGGATTTGGGGTTTTTGGGGTTGAATCCTTTAATAATCTTTGCCCATAACACTCTGGCACCACGCAGCTTGGCAATTTCCATGAAATAGTTCATGCCTTCTGCCCAGAAAAATGACAGACGGGGAGCAAAGACATCAATATCTATGCCTGCATTTATGCCGGTGCGCACATATTCCAATCCATCGGCCAGGGTGTAGGCCATTTCCAAATCGGCAGTAGCACCTGCTTCGTGCATGTGATAACCGGAGATGCTGATGCTATTGAATTTTGGCATTTTCCGGCTGGTGTAACTAAAGATATCTGCAATAATTTGCATGGAGGGCAAGGGCGGATAGATGTAAGTATTGCGAACCATGTATTCTTTTAGAATATCGTTCTGGATGGTACCATTCAGAGCTTCGGGGCGGACGCCTTGCTCTTCGGCTGCCACAATATAAAATGCCATTATTGGTAACACCGCACCGTTCATGGTCATGGAAACACTCATCTGATCCAGAGGAATGTGATCGAAAAGGATCTTCATATCCAGGATGGAATCCACTGCCACACCGGCTTTGCCAACATCACCAACCACTCTTGGGTGATCGGAATCGTAACCGCGATGGGTGGCTAAATCGAAAGCTATGGATAAGCCCTTCTGCCCCATCGCCAGATTTCGGCGATAAAAAGCATTGCTTTCTTCGGCCGTGGAAAAACCTGCGTATTGGCGAATCGTCCAGGGTCTTTGTATAAACATGGAAGGATAGGGACCGCGTAAAAAAGGTGGCAAACCGGAAAGATAATCCAGATGCTCCAGTTTTAGCAAGTCTTGCTTTGTATATAAAGCTTTAACGTCTATCTGCTCATTGGTTTTCCAGAGGCGTGAGTCTGGAGTCGATGTCGTCTTGTCAAGATTTAAATCCATCTTAGATATAGAGGGGACAGAATTGTCGTGTGTAGTCCTTTCAGCCTTTGAATTGGGAGTTAAGTTTGAACCTGGAGAAGGCTGAAACGACTCCACACTTTGCGACTCCACACTTTGCGACTCCACACTTTGCGACTCCACACTTGGTGCCTTTACACGGGTTTTAAACTGCGGATTCAGAGTCATAAAATCAGGATTCATTGGTTCACCCCCATTTGCAATGCCAATTGGCTTAAAGTGTTAAAAACATCCGCACGAATATGGATAAACAGGTTTATACCCTGTTGCTTGTAGCTTTCCACCAAGTCTGTTGGGTAACCAGCCAGAATTAATATCTGACCCATCAGTTCTTTGCGCAATTCCGGAACCAGATTTATATAGTTATCATCGGTGGAACATAGGCAAAAAGCCTTGGCACCAGAAGCTTTGGCAGCTTGAACAGCTTCAGAAACGGAGGCAAAACCATTGTTTGATATCACTTCAAAACCTCCAACTTGCAAAAAGCCGGAAGCGAAATCGGCTCTGGCTTTGAATTCTGCAATTGAGCCCATATTAAGCAGGAAGACCTGTTTGTTTGCTTGCGATTTGGCAAGGGATAGCCGTAGATTCTCCAGGATTTCCATAGCTCTGTGGCGCGGCAGGGCACCTTTATCCAGTTCTACTGCCTTAGAAGATTCTGGAACATCAGACTCGCTACCATTTACCGGCTCTTTTTCCAGGGGATTTGCATACATATTAATGCCGACAAACACATCCTTGCGTTTGTTCACAGCTTCAATTCTGGCCTTTGCAATCGGCTCTATCAATTCGTGAATCTTTCCAGCGCGTAAACAACGAACCATGCCTCCCATCGATTCAAGGTCTTGCATCAAACCCCAAGCTTTTGTGGCTAGTTCGCTGGTGAGGCTTTCTATATAATAGCAGCCACCCGCCGGATCAATCACTTTGCCAAAGTGTGCTTCTTCTTTTAGGATTATCTGCTGGTTTCGGGCAATGCGACGGCTAAACTCATCGGGGATTTCGGTAAGCTGGTTAAAATGGCCTATCTCCAAACTATCCACTCCGCCAATAACTCCTGCAAAGCCTTCTGTGCCTGTGCGGAGCACGTTTACATAATTATCATAGATGCTTTTATTGAAGTTGGCTGTTTTGCCATGAATCCAGATCTTTTGGTTTGATTCACTACCACCAAAAGCTTTGATCATTTCTGCCCAAAGCAATCTGAAAGCCCTGATTTTGGCTATTTCCATAAAGAAATTTGAGCCTAAAGACAGTTTTACCTGGAACAAAGGCGCAAGCTGGTTTATTGTAAACCCAGAATACTGTAAACCCTGAATCAGTCCAATTGCATTAGATAACACAAAACCAAGTTCCTGCATGCTGGAAGCTCCGGCAGCTTCATAAACTGTTCCATCCAGTGATAGCACCCGAATCCCAGGAGCTTTTTCGGAAGCCCATTTAACACTATCAACCAATTTTTGCCAGAAATCTTCCAAGGGCAGATCGCAATAACCAAGCCGGGCAAATTCGCCAGTGGGATCAAAGCCTATTCCTGCCTTCAAATCAGCCAGGGAGACGCCAATTTCATCCACATACTTTTCTAACAACAGCAAGAAGCCATCATCGCGGACATCCAACTGCATAAACAGAGGCGCAGCCAGCAAATCCACACCCGCAAAAGCTGTGCGCAGATCATCAATATTTTTAAAAACTACACCACGATTGTTGTCTTCGTGTTTAAGCGTGAGATTCACAGCCGTAAGACCGAGATTAAGCTCTTTCAACAGCTCTGCATTCAGCTTGTTCAAATCCGATTCATCATGGTTTTGAGCTACCAGCCAGCCCTGCTGTAAAAAACGCTGCGGATCGTTTCCCCGCAGATAGGGCGAGGTGCCAGGCTGGTTATCGGTAAAAGGTAAATCTGCCACGTCTGCTTTGGTATAAATGGGCTTAAGCGTTATCCCCTCATAGGTTTTGGTCTTCATTACTTTGTCAAAATCTGCACCTTTCAGGCTATCCTTCACCGCTTGCAACCACTGGTTGTAATCGTTGGGCGGAAAGGTTTCCTTCAGATTCAGTTTGGTTTCGCTATCCACACTAATTCTCCTTTATTTTTCTATTAAAGCTTCTACTGGTTTCATCCCGAAAGCAGAGCCCTGCTGGATGGCATCAAGAATGGCTCCACCACCGGTAAAAAAGTAATATTTCGGGTCGTTTTGCGCTTTACTGAAAACGCCCGGCAGGTATTCTTTAAAATCTTGAATTGTATCCCCACCCCCAAACAGCTTGGTTGCTTTGGGACAGGCATCAATTAGCGAATACATGGCTTTGGTTCCTTCCGGAAACAAAGCAGTGTAGCCCATCACAGCGTTTACAAAGATAGTTCCGGCTTCTTTGAAAACCTTGACTAATTTCGCATCACTGAAGTTTTCAGCGGATACATCCAGCACATATCCAAGCTTGGTTCCAGCTGTCAAATCCGCCACATTGTGCACTTTAAAACCGCTGCGTTTTTCAATTCCCTGGTTTTCCACAATAAAAGGCAGTTCTACAATTTTGGCAGCGTGCTCTGCGCTATCGGCTATGAATTTGGCAGCCTGAGCAATATCCTCTGCCGCAACCCCCTCAATTTCAATACCATATTTATGGCACAAATAGGCATTGTAGATAACTCCACCCAAAACCAGATGATCGGCAATTTTGATAAGTGAAGAAAGCGGACCAATCTTAGTATCAAACTTAGCTCCAGCCACCACAGCCAATAAAGGTCGTTTGGGCTGAAGGACACTATGCAAACTCTGCACTTCCTTTTGCATTAAAAGCCCGGCATAGGAAGGTAAATATTTAACGATGCCATAGGTGCTGGCATGTGCTTGCCACGAGCCAAAAGCATCATTGATGTAAAGATCGGCATATTGAGCTAAGGCTTTGGCCAATTTATCTGCGCTGTCATCTTTGGCTTCTTCGCCATAAAACCAGCGTGTATTGGGCAAATAAACAAAATCTATGGCACCGCTTTTAAGCTTGGAAATGCCTGTAGCAATGGGGCTGAGATCAATAATTCCCTGCTTACCAGCTGCTTCACACTTGGGTATGAAGCCCTTTAGTTGCAATTTCGCATACAAATAATCCACAATTGGCTGCACCGAATCGCCTTCTGAGATGGTAATTTCGCCGGTTTTCTTGTCATAAGGACGCCCCACATGCGTCATTAACACTGGTAAGCCACCCTTTTTATAAATATGTAAAAGTGTTGGGATGGTAGCATCGATACGCATTGTGTCTTTTACCACACCTTTTTTAACCACATTATGGTCAAAACGCACCAGGCAAACCTTGCCAGACAGGTCTGCATCCATCATGTTTGCTAACTTGCTCATTTACCTTATCTCCTTATTGTGTATATAGTTAAAGCGATATATTAAGAAAGCGAATAAACATTTCCAATTTAAGAGATTGTTTATCTGCCCTCTGCTAAACGTCAAGCAAAATCTATATCATTGTTTTACTATGTGACTTGTCACTGTCTTGTTAGTATCGCTAAACAAGACAGTGACAAGCCAATAAAAGCCTATGAAGTATAAGGTTTATTAGTGTTTTCGGCGAAAATTCCACGGAGGAATGGGGTTTTTATCTACCCACAAGCCAAGGCGATTTTTGCGAGCCAAGTTTTCCAGTTTTGCCAGATAGACATCTTTGTTATATGTTTTGTAATGCCAGGCAAGACCGGCTTTTAGAAGCTCTTGATTAAGGTTTTTCCCGTTATCGTAAAATACCCGCCCCAAGATGCGCTGATAGCGATCTTTGCCTTTGTATTCCACTCGAACTTTCTTTCCAAACACTTGCTGAGAGGCAAATTGACTGGCACGATCTCCAAAAGCTTGTTTCTTTTCGGGACAATCAATACCGTCCAGGCGAATTGTGTGAGTTGTTTTAGCCTTTAATACCACAATTGTGTCGCCATCTTTGATAGCAGTAACTTTACCGGTAATGGTTCTTGCAGAAAAGCTTGTAAAGCAAAGAGCAAGAGCTATTAGAATAAAGAGTTTACGCATGGAATATCTTACTTATCGGTTTTAAATCCCACATGTTTATTATCGTTCTGCCCCTGAACCTTAATTTCACCAAACTGGGTTTCGTAGGTTTCGATATTCTTTTCCAACAGTTGCATAAGCTGTTTAGCATGCGAGGGCGTCATCAGCACGCGAGTATAGATTCTGGCATCTGGAATTCCGGGAAGAATGCGCCCGCAATCCATGATGAATTCGGAGGGAGAATTGGTAATTACGAAGAAATTAGCATAAGTTCCTTCTCCAACCTTTTCGTCGATTTTAATCTGGATTTGGTTTTGTTGTGGTTGATTGGCCATGATGTATCTCCTTTTAGGTATAATTTACTTGAAGTTGTTGTAAAGCCAAAGCAGAATCGATTATTATTCCTTTTTGGCCAATGTCGTAGATCAATTTGGCATAATGAACCCCAGTTTGGCAAAGTTCTAAGTTTCCCAAAACAATGATTCGTTCTTTAGCCCGGCTGAGAGCCACATTCAGCTTGCGGTCTATGCAACCATCATCCGAAAGTGATTGTAGCTGTGATAGGTTATTGCTGTGTTTTAAGGGTAGCGCAATGATAATAATGTCTCGTTCTGAGCCTTGAAAGCGTTCCACAGTATCAATTGTAAGCATAGAATAGTCATCCCCAAGCTCTTTACGTAGGGCATGGATCATTGCTCTGAAGGGAGCCACAACCCCCAGGCTTTTATTAATGTCGCTTACTACACCTGAATCAACAAGTTTGGCGGCAATTGCACAAACCAGGCTAACCTGCAAGGCATCAAAGTGTAAGGTGGTAGAGGGAGGACAATTTATCCAGACCAAACGTTGGTTTAAAAAGCCAGGTAACTGGTGGTTGAGCTGAAGTTCGCCGGTCTGCTGGGGCGTAGCACTTATCAGTTTATCATTATAATAGTGTCCTATCAGCGAAGCAATGCTTTCGTGCATGCGAAAGTGAGATCGCAGCATTGCCAAAACTGCTGCCTCCGGTTTTGCTATATAAACGGCAAACAAGCGTTCCATTAGCGATTGATTGAAGCTGCCATAATGCAAGACTTGTAGCAACCGGTTCTTAAACTCAAAGGGCATAGGACTTTGCACCACAATTGGCGGAAGCTGGTTTTGGTCGCCGATTAAAATTGTTTTGGGGCTTTGGGAGATAAGTCCCAAGATACTGCTTTCCACAATCTGCGAGGCTTCATCAATAATTATCTCGTCGAAGTGAGTGATTTTTAAGATGTCCAGATACCAGGCATTTGCGCTTTGCATAGTGGCCACCCAAATGCGGTTATTCAACACAATTTCAGCTATTTCTTCAAAGCGTTTGTCTTTAATCTGTTCGCTTAGCAGTTGCTGCTCTATTGTGGTAGAACTGCCAGAGCGCAGAAAGGGAATGCCTTTGCGGATAAAGCATTGGCAGATTTCGTCAACCGCACGGTTGGTAAAGCTGAGAATAAGCAGATTCTTAGCACTCTGCTGAAACACATCACTTACATAAGTTCCAAGTAAACCGGAAGTTTTGCCTGTTCCGGGAGGTCCTTGCACTATGAAAAGTTCTTTTGCACTGTGCATTCTACTAATGATGTCGGTCAATGAGTCTGATTGGGTTTCAGCTACCTCAAAGAGTGGGTTTTGCAAGCCAAATATTACTTTTCTTGTTTGCGGACTGGCCGATAAAAACGCCACCAGTGAAGCCAGAGGGCTGTATAAAGATGTTTCTAAGGTGTCATGTTCTATTGCCCACAAGCCACCTTCGGTAAAGCTTCGGTTGTTTTTCAAGCCACCGCGCACAGAGATTTCCAAGCAATCCTGCTGAAGTTTGTGAATAATGCCGCGTAAAATCTCCTGCCTGGTAATTGATGTATTTTGCTTATATAAAACTACAATATCCCCTTGACGGAAGTCTGCTATCTCATCGGAAACAGGGATATTGAAGCAAATCAAGTTTTTGTGCTGGTCAGTGGGAACCAAATCCGGGATAATTTTATATGTTGCCTTTTTTTCTGTAGAACTAAGCTGCCAAAGAGCATTATGTCCATAACTGCTATCGCT
This sequence comes from Cloacimonetes bacterium UBA6081, assembly GCA_002428685.1. Classification (GTDB taxonomy): domain Bacteria; phylum Cloacimonadota; class Cloacimonadia; order Cloacimonadales; family Cloacimonadaceae; genus Cloacimonas. The sequence goes on from DIXL01000034.1 coordinate 17,753, forward strand.
TCTGGAGCCATTATCACCTGTTTTCACAAACCAAATCTCGCGTACAACCCTTTGCACCTGGGCAGTAAACCATTCTGCTTCATAATCGGTTAAATTGGTGGCCAGGCATTGATAACGTTCATATTTACTGCGAATAATTGGGTTGGAAGGGAATTTATTAAAGGTTTTGAGCCAGGCAAACAGCTTTTCCGGCTCTGATGCCAAAGTATGCATCAGGCCAATTATCCGATTGCGGCACATTAGCAAATCCTGCTCTAAAATGCTAATGTTTACCACATGACGCAATGAGTTTTCCTTACTGGCAGAATACAGGATGGAGGCATTGCTAACGCGTCTTGCTCCATAGGCATTTCGAATAAGCATATTATAGGCAATCACCTGCATCTGATGGCTAGTCCAAACCTCCGTAGGATGTGCTTTTCCGCTTTTTAGCTCTACAATACTATAGCTATCACCTTGTTTGGCAAGCAAGTCCAAACGTCCCTGCAAGCCATAATCGGGGCAAATATAAGACGGCTCCAGCAGGATTTCCGCTTCGCATAAATTTGCAATAAAGCTCTTTAATTGGGGCAAATGCTCATCCCTGATGCAGTTGTAAATATTCATGGCAGCTTGCCTACCTAGCGATACAAAAGCAATTGGCATATTCGCCAGACCATGTTTGAACAATTCCAAATAATCTGCGCTAGGATTCAAGATCAATTCGTCAAAGATGCTATTTACCATAGAACCTTGCAAAGCAGCTTCGCTGGAAGCATCCCGAAACAGGGAATTGAGGAAAAAGACAAGCGGATCGCCACTACTTGTGGCAAAACAAGCAGCCAGTGCCGATGCATCAATCAAAAAATCCGGCTCCAGAACAATTATGGTGCGCGGATTGTTCATATAGCTGTCTGCTTTTCCACTTATGGCAGTTAGCTCATGACATCGCAAGTCGGCATATTGCCAAAGTGATTTTGCCAGCATAGTCCATTGCCTGCCGTCATGACCAGCCTGTTTTGCATCGTTATTCAGGCTAATCTGGCAAGAAGAGCCGTCTTCGCGGACTACTTCCAAACATAGGCAGTTGGCGTCCACTTTCCAGCTTTTTAGCATACATGAAAAGCTCTGTTTGGATGCTTCCGGTAAAGTTTTAATAGTGGCAACCGGCTTCTTTGCCAGGTAATCTGCAAGGGAGGCATTGGAATATTGAGGACAAAAATATTCTATAAGGGCATTGCTAATCCCCACTGCGCTAACAAAATCGCTATCAGTAATTGTAGTATGTTCCTCATGAGCGATTCTATTGCACAAAATACGCAAACGATTGCTTTGTACCTGCAACTGAGCAGAAACCTTGTGCGCTTCGTTGGCATATTGCATGCGGGCAAAGAGCCCACTGAAGCTTAATTGTTCATTCTCCGTGACAGATTTATAAAGCTGTTCCAAAATCTGCCTGATTTTTAGCAGGCGATCGGCATACGAACTACTCTCAATCGTTAGTTCTGAAAGCCTTTGTCCTAGTTCCTCAGCTCTTGATAAGTTTAAAATACTTATTTCTCTTAGAATTAGGAATTAGCTCTTTTTTTCTTCTTGATGCCAAATATATTCGTCTTTATCCAAGCCCAATTTAGATAAATATGAATCAAAGCCACAAAAAAGAACAATATCCCTGATAACTGATGCATTACAGCCAGCGTTTCTGTTCCTCTCCAAGCCGCAGGACCAAATTTATACAGCCCTGCTACGATAATTGTGAGTAGAAATAGCGTCGCTAAAATGGGATTAATGAATTTCAAGGCAGTGTTTTTCATGCTTCTTCCTCCATGTTTTCGTTTTCTATCGCAAAAAATGCTTTAATAAAATCTACCACTTTAAAGCCCATCAAGTCTTCAATTCCTTCCCCCACACCCAATAATTTTACAGGTAACTTCAAATTATGCCGAAGGTTGAGAATAATTCCGCCCTTTGCAGTCCCATCATATTTGGTAAGGGCAATACCGGTTAAGTGTATGGACTTGTCAAAATTCATGGCTTGCGAAATGGCGTTTTGTCCGGTTGTTGCATCTACCACCAAAATTGCTTCGTGTGGTGCTTCCGGTAACAGTTTTTTAATGGTTCTATCAATTTTCCCCAGCTCTTTCATCAGGTTTTCTTTGGTATGCTGGCGTCCGGCTGTGTCTATTAAAACTACATCGTATCCTTTTGACAGGGCGGAATTTATGCCGTCATAAATCACCGATGAAGGGTCGCTATCTGCCTGAGAACGAATTATTGATACTCCAGCCCGATCTGCCCAAATTGCAATTTGCTCAATTGCCGCAGCTCTAAAAGTATCGCCCGCTACAATCAAAACTTTCTTTCCCATCTGAGCAAATTTGTAGGCTACTTTGCCAATAGTGGTAGTTTTTCCGGTGCCGTTAACTCCCACAAAAACAATTACATGCGGCTTATTTGGAGTAGAGGTAAAGAAATCGGGCGGGTCTTCATCTGCGGCTATCAGCATATCACGCATGATATCAACCAGATAAATCTGCACTATCTCTGCATCGGTGATTTTCTCGTTGCGGATTTGCTCTCGCAAGGTCTGCAATATCAGTTCTGTCATTTCTACGCCGGTATCACATCTCAGCAAGATATCTTCAATTTCTTCCAACAGTTCTTCATCCACCTTACCACGCAAGCGGACAGCTTCTGCAATTTTCCCAATGAAACCACTTTTGGTTTTTGATAGTTTTTGTCTCAGATTTCGGACAATACCAAGCACTATTTTCTCCCATCATTATGATTATTATTGACACAGTTATGCTGTGCGTTAAAATTGCACCACAGCCTTGGACGTCAACATAATTCTGTTAAAATGACATTTATCCCCAGTGTGTTCATGGCAAAAAAGGATTTTATTTATATGGAACGAACCAAGCTTATGCCCCGCCATCTACTGCTGATTGCTGTGCCTCTGGTAGTTGCTTTTTTAGGTGGCTTGCTCTTTAGCGGAAACTTTAATAGTTTCATGCAGGAAAAGGGCGGAATCAGCACTGCTCAACAGTTTATTGGGATCAGTTTGCTGTGTGGTGCCTTGGCTTTCAGTTGGAAGTGTTTGCCCAAACCCTTCAGTTGGGCAATAATTATCTTCAGCCCTTTGCTTTTGGCATTATTGACTATCCTGAAAACAGGTGGCGGCCAGAACCTGGCTATTACTTTTATGCTTAATCTGCTGTTTACGGTTGGGCTGTGGGGAGTGTTGCAACTAACCTTTTTCGCCAAATCGATGCTGAAAATCCGCACTGCTGCTTTTGCTCTGTTGGCTTCGGTTTTGCTTACTCTTTACTTTCGGGTTCTGTTCATTTTCCTAAAAATACCCTTTAGCAAAGCAGATTGGACTACATATTTTATGAATGCCCTCTTTCTGTTTATTTTCATTGGTTTTGGGCTTTCCCTGGCAGACGTGTCCATCATTCGCAAGGAAGTAGAGGAAGCAAAAAGACAAAAGAGAACCCAAGAGGATGACGAAACCGATGATCAGTGACGGAGACTATTTCATAATTAAAACTCCGACTGGCGATAACGGTAAAAGCCAAATGCTTGATTTAGAGGGGATTTTCCCCAAAATTCAACCTCTGTATCTGGAAATAGGCAGCGGGAAAGGCGAATTTATTTCTTCTTATTCCATTCAAAACCCGGCATTTAACATCCTTGGTTTGGAAGCAGCCAGCAAAAGAATCAATAACACCCTAAAAAAGCTTAGCCCGGACAGGCATCCCAATGTTCGCCTCATGCGTGTGTTTGTGGATGAATCTATCAAGGATATCTTTCCGGCGGAGTCTGTTTCGGGAGTATTTATCCAACATCCGGACCCCTGGCCAAAACGCAAACATCATCGTCGCCGTTTGATTCAGCCAGGCTTTCTGAATGCCCTGGCTCATATCTTAAAACCAGATGCACAAATCCAAATCTCTACTGACCACAGCGGTTATGCAGCCTGGATTTTGGAAGAGTTTTTGGCAAATCCATGCTATATATCTGTGTTCGATGATCCCCTTCGTCAGCAATCAACTTTTGAAGATCATATCACTACCTGGTTTGAAGCAGAGCAACGCCGCCAGGGTTTTGACCCCCAATTCATGCTTTTCAAACGCATTTAGGAGATACCACATGAGCTACGATTTTAGCCCTAATCACGACGTTAACAAAATGCTGAACAACGTGGTGCAAAGCATTACACATCTTGCCGAAGAGCAGCTATTGCACATCAAACGTCTCACCAGAATTGGCGAATCACTATCTTCCGAAACCGATCTGGACAAAATCTTCGACATGATTCTGGAAGAAGGCATCGAATTCACCCGTGCCGATGCAGCAACTATTTATAAGGTAACTGAAGATGGACAATTTCTGGAATTTGAAATTGTTTACAACGCCACTCTGAATATGAGGCTGGGCGGGACAAGAGGTATGGTAAACTGGCACAAAATTCAGCTCTATGACGCCGATGGTAAGCCGAATAGCAACAAAATTGTAACCAGCGTCTATCACAACAAGATTAGCCTTTGTTTTGACGATGTATATGAAACCCAAGACTATGACATCAGCGGAACCATCCATACTGATATAGAAAACAATTACCGCTGCAAGTCCATGCTGACCATACCCTTAAAAAACCACGAAGACGAAGTTTTGGGCGTAATCCAATTTATCAATGCCATGGATGAGGCCAAAAACATCGTCTCTTTTACCGATGAACATAAGGCCATGCTATCTTCTTTGGCCTCACAAGCAGCAATTGCCTTGTCCAACCGCAAACTGATCCAGAGCCTGGAAGACCTTTTAAACCAGTTCATGCGCTCAATTGCAGGTGCCATCGAAAAGAAGACCAAATACACTTCGGATCATATCACCAGAGTGGCCACCCTCACAGAGCTTTTATCTGCCAAAATTAATGAAGCTCCTCCAGAATACTTCGGTGGCCGCCGCTTTTCCGAGAACGAACTGAAAGAGCTTTCAATGGCAGGGTGGATGCATGATGTGGGCAAGATTATCACTCCCGAATACATCATGGATAAAAGCACTAAACTGGAAACCATTACAGATAGAATAGAGCTTGTAACGCTGCGCTTGGAAAAGATAGATTTGCTTCTATCATGTTTATCTACAAGTATTAGTGCTGATGAATTTAATAGTTTTGTTCAAGAACATATCGATAATGATATGGATATTAGCAATTTCCATGAGTTAATGGCAGATTCCATCGCTTTTTTAACTAAGTTCAATTTTGGGGAAGAGTTTGTAGCCGAAGAGGATTTACAGCGGGTGGAGCGAATTTCGAACATAGACTTTGAGTATAGTGGCAAACGCTACTACGTTTTCACCGAAGACGAAAAGAAAAACATGATGATTAAAGGGCGTGGAACCCTTACCGGAGCGGAATATCAGATTATGAAAGACCATGCTTCCATCACTTGGGATATGCTTTCTCAGCTCACTTTTCCCAAGAAGTATAAAAACGTGGCCTTCTATGCCTCCACTCATCACGAAGCTTTGAATGGCAAAGGTTATCCCCGTGGAATTGGCGCAGATGAACTTCCCATTCAATCACGCATTCTCGCTGTGGCAGATATTTTTGAAGCTCTGACAGCTTCCGACAGACCCTATAAAAAAGCTAAAACTCTTTCCGAATCGCTTACCATGATGGCAGTTATGACCAAGGATGGTCATTTGGACAAAGATTTGGTCAGTTATTTTCTGGATTCCGGATTATATCTGGAATATGCCAATCGCTTTATGAAACCTGAATACATCGACAAGGTGGATATCGCAGCTCTGAAAGCAAAATATACCAGCCTATGATCACCAAACTTTTTGCCAAACCTTTGCTCTATCTTGCTCCCTTGGCTGGCTATACAGATCAACCCTACCGTTTGCTATGCAAAGAATGGGGAGCAGAAGTTCTTATCAGCGAAATGGTTAGTGCTGATGGTCTGATCCGTGATTCTGCCAAAACAGTCCAATTCATCAATTTTGCTGCAGCAGAACGTCCCTTTGGCATTCAAATCTTTGGGCATGATGCACTTACAATGGCCAAAGCAGCGGAATTCATAGTACCCTATCAGCCGGATTTTATCGATATAAACATGGGTTGTCCGGTTAAAAAGGTCGTGCGTAGAGGAGCTGGTAGTGCTTTGATGCAAGCCCCTGCTCTGGCAGCTCAAATTGTCCGGGAAGTAAAAAGTGCTCTTTGTGGTCAAATACCCTTAAGCGTAAAATTCCGCAGTGGTCGGGATCTGCAAAGCCTTAACTATATTGACTTCGGCCTCCTTATGCAAGATAGCGGAGCAGATTTTATCACTCTTCATCCCAGAACTGCCAAACAGATGTTTGCGGGAAAAAGCAACTGGGAGCATATTGCAGCCTTGAAAGCCAAAGTCCATATTCCCGTGATTGGCAATGGCGACATCACAACCCCCGAGGAAGCCTCACAGATGCTTTCGCAAACGCATTGCGATGGACTGATGATAGGCCGCGGAGCCTTGGGTAAACCCTGGTTTTTTAAACAGTGTCGCGATTTTCTGTCCCTGGGCAGCTATGCACCCATCACCAAAACGCAACTACTGGACACTGTTCTAAAGCACATTGACAACGCTCTGCTTTTTAAACGTGAAATTGTGGTTGTGCGGGAAATGCGTTCACAACTGTGTTTTTACACCAAAGGTCAGCTTGGCGGAGCGGAACTTCGCAATAAAATAAACCACACCGAGACAGCAGACGAGCTTAAGAACTTACTGATAAATGGTTTGGACAGTCTGTAGATAATTATAAGTTAAGCTCAATTTCACCTGTCTAATCACTGCCATAACATTTTCCTTAACTCCTTAGCCCAACTTTACCACAGACAGTAGTTATATACTTGCCCTACAAATACATACATTTTTATGGGGGACTACATTTTCCCATTTTTTCTGGGTTTTATACGAGGGTTTGGGTTTAGGTTTAATGCATTATAAATCAATAAATGCGATGGATCTGCCTTGGAATTGATTCGCTTTGAATACATCTTTTTGTGAGTTGTAAGGCCAGTTACTGTAACTCTTCTATGATTTGATAATGTGCTTCTGCTCGTAGGCCGGTTTGGTGGTAGATTGGGCGAAAAGCAAGCTCATGTTTCAAACTTCTAAATGCAGATTCAATCCTCTTGAGCATCATATAAGTTTCCCATATTTTGCGCTCATTCCATTTTAAGAGGTTGGTTCTAAGCCAGTAGGTTCCCGAAAAACGTAAATCCTCTTCCTGTTGCTTAATTTTATGAAAATCAATGCTTACTGCCTTGCCATTGCTTTCTTTTACGTCTATGTGATAAAAATGGCTAACAAAGGGATAGCACTCTCGCAATCTTCCTATTCTTTCCTGTATCTTCCCATCAGACTTGTTGCTATATCTCTTTGTAAGAGTGGGGATAATGTTGCTCAAGTCATCCTCAAACTTTTTGCAGAAGCTGTCCTGGATGGCTCTCTCTTTGAATTCCATTTTCTTACTGTGGCAAAAGAGCAATACCTCATTATCAAGCTTGTATATCTTCGCTGTTACAAGGTTTTCTTTGTCCTTATAACCTCAATCATGCCTTCATCACTTTTGCTGTTTTTGCTTGCAAAATCGCTAAAATTTGTCATTTTCGCTTTGGCAGTGGTAAAGTTGGGTGAAGGGGCAGTTGGTAACCACACACAACATGACGGCGCAAACCAAACATGTCAGCATCCCCTTTGCCGGCTACGCTTCCGGAGTATATCTGGCACGTTTGCATACCAAAACCGGCTTTTCCAAAACCATACGTTTTAATTTGCTTAAATAGACTGCTGGATAATTAGAGCATATAAAGTTGGAAGGTCAGGTAAGCATCCGTAATCTCTATTCTGCAAAAAGTTCCGTATCACTCCCTTATAAGCATTCCTATATCATTGCCATATCATTCCCAATATTATTGACATTGATACGGGAATGATATGGGAATTCATGCAAGGAACAACCTCGTTTGACCTAAAAAGAGCGAGGACCTTTGATTTGCAGTTGCAACGCTCACTTCAAGGCTTTTTGCTCATTATACAATCACAAATCCGCTCTTTTTGGGTTAAACGGAGTAGTAGTATCAGTTTTCGAAACAAGGATTTTAGGATTAAAGGGGAAAAAGGATTAGTAGAATTTCTGCTTTGCATTAATCATCCTGTTTTCACATGATCCACCGCACACTAAAAATTCAACGCCTATAATCCTGAAATCCTCGCAAGTAAACCCAGATGTGCACTTCCGTTTTAATGCAAAACGAGCGTTATGTTACCGTATAAATTGGGGTAAGCAGATAAACTTCAGTTGCAGTTATGAACAGGGAGTCGCTCTCGTTTAACATCAAAACTGTCTTCAGTTGCAGACATGAATCAAGGAGCCGCTCTCGTTTTGCATCAAAACTACCTTCGGTTGTTGCCCTTTGCCCAAAAATGCTTATAAACTGTCTATTTTGCTATCATTACTTTCTGAGTAGAGCTCTTGCCTTGTTGGTTGGAAGGCGCACAAGGTAAACACCATTTGGTAAATCAGGAACAATTAGCTCCACTACCCCTTTTTGCCAGTCGGTATCCCTTAGTTCGCTCTTCATTACTAACTGTCCCTTCATGTTGTAGATGCAGAAATTATCCGGGGATGGAAGGCTGTTCTCAGATTTGATTATAGATATCCCCAACCTTCCATGCTGCACGGGATTGGGATAAATATTCAAGTTCCACCCCTCACTCTGCACTGCTGGAATAACCTCATCCTCCACGCCCACTGCCGAATCCTGCAACAGAGTATTGCCGGAATAGATGTAAACCTTGCCGTTTGTAAGGGACGGTTGGCCTTCAAAATACCACGGGGCAGATATGGCAAGATCGCAAAGTGCGTCCCCAATGAAATCCCCCGTGGCCTTAGCCCAGCCAAAATTACAGTATTCGTAGTTCGAAGGTGGCCAGAGAAAGAGGTCAATATCGCCGTTTAGGTAGCTATTGCTTGTTTCCACCCAGATACCCACCTGTCCGCTATGTCCATTTATAACGGTATCGGAACCCACAATATCGTCTTTGCCGTCTCCATTCAGGTCTCAGTAAACAAGCGGATTTCCGCCATTGTGCTCCAGAGTTTGCCACTCATGAAGATGGGAGTTGTAATTCAATCTGAGGTTATGCGATGCGTGGGAAAGACTTTTGCAATTCAACAAGAATAAATTCTTCAAAATGTATCAAGAAGAAGTTATGGTTCCGATTGGAGATTGGGCTCAGAAAAGGCTTTCAAGTCTCAGTGAAACTGATAAAACAAGAGATATATCCAAGGTTGGTTGCGGAATTGGGGTAATAGCAGACAGATATCCAAAATGAAAGATGACTTTAATAAAGCGACTCGCATTCTCCGAACAAGCAGCAACCAAGTAGCACTTATTGCTATAAACGGATGCTGTTATGGTAAAGACGATTTACCAGATAAGGGGAGTTATTTCAAATATTGTGGACAGTGCTTCTGGGAATTTCTTTCAGGAGATTCTGAATTATACACTAAGATCATTGTTCCTTTGGGGCATAAAGCTAAAGAAAAGAATGATAATTTTATGACTGAATACTCTAAAGTACTGAATAACTTCACGGCACAATTCATTGCTGATTTCTGTGAAGACGGAGAAATTAACTGGAAGAAGCTTCTCGAATATAATTCTGGGAAAAAGACATGACAGATAGATTTGCGATTAATGTAAGTCCTTGATATATATACACTTGATTAATAGTATTTTTGTAACCCTTTAGTTTGTTCAGAAAAGCTTATTAACAATTAGTAAAAGGACGGGTATGTTTTTTATTAAGTTGGGGCAACTTTGCTATTAATGCTTGGGCTGAAACCTCTAATTGAGTAGGATTGGAGCTGTTATCAACTGCCATATCCACCATAAACAGCTTATCCTCATCCGGTATCTGGTGTTTCATCCGCAGCAAAGCACTTTCTTTGCTTTCCCCTTTTGCAATTATGCGCTGTAAACGCAGCTCCAAAGGAGCCATCACCAAGACCAGATAGTCGAAGCAATTTGTGAGGCCAGCTTCAAAAAGCAAAGGAACTTCAAAAGCCAGGTATTTGTCATCACAATTAGCCGCAGCCTCGGCAAAATCATTCAGGACAAGAGGATGTATTAGTTTATTTAAGTATTCTGTTTCATCATAGCTATTAAACACTATGTTTGCCAGTTGTTTATGGTCAATTTTTCTCTTATCGGATTGTCCACTCTTAAGCAGAATGGATGAGGAATACCTGTTTACCAAGGCATCAATAACTGCTGCATCTTCCAGGCGTTGTTGAGCTATGGTGTCTGCAGAAATCACTCGCAAACCATTGCTCTCTAACATATTACAAAAGCTGCTCTTACCGCTGCCGATGTTGCCTGTGATGCCAATAAGCAGGGGTTGGTTATTTGGAAACATCGGTTAAAATTTGCATTAGCTCTTCGAAAGCCACATTGGTTTGGATGATACCACTTTTAGCCACAGCTACCTGGCCATTTTGCTCAGAAACAATTATCGCAATGGCATCACTTAGTTCGGTTATCCCAATTCCTGCTAAATGCCGGGTTCCGAATTTGCGGGCATAATCTGGATTTTTAGATAGAGGTAATACAACTTTTGCAGCCATAATTCGTTCGTCACGAATAATAATGGCTCCATCGTGCAAAACGCTTTTGGGATTGAAAATGGTAAGAATCAAACGCATGGAAATTGCCGCATCAAGTGGTTCTCCACTATGGATGAATTCATGGAGTTTTCGTTTGTTTTCCAGAACAATCAAAGCCCCCGTTTTGCGGAAACTCATAGAAGATACAGCGTCTATAATGGGAGAATACAGGCTTGTCTTTTCCTGTTTGCGAAAGGCTAAGCCTAATTCCCTCGATAGATTAAGACGTGCTAAGATTGAGCGTAATTCTGGTTGGAAGAGGATCACCACGGCAATAATCCAGTAATTGCGAATAGCACTTAACAGAGATGAAACCACCTTCAGATCAAAAACTACAGCCAAAAAATACAGTAGCAGGATGAATAACAATCCCCATAGAACTTGGTAACCCCCTGATTTGCGAAAAATTAGCAATGATTGGTAAATAAGGAAGGCTATTAGCAGAATATCTACAATGTCTTTAAAGCGTGGGATTAGAAAGTCCATCAGTTTACTCCTGCCTTGGACAGATGGCAAAAGACATCCAAAAATCTCTTATGGGCAAGGACGTCATGAACTCGTAGAATCTCTACCCCTCCCAAAACAGCAAATGCCGCAGCAGCCAAGCTACCCTCCAGCCTTGATTCCATTGGAGTGGGGCTAATCATATTGATAAAGCTTTTGCGGCTGGCTCCCAATACCATTGGCAAGCCTAATGTATTAAAATAGTAAAGTTTAGCTAGGATTATAGAGTTGTGTTCCAACGTTTTGCCAAATCCTATCCCCGGATCAAGCAGGATGTTTTTATGCTTTATACCGCCATGCAGGCAAAACTTTATTCTCTCTTCAAAAAAATCTTTGATTTCGAATAAAACATCATCGTAATATGGATTCAGTTGCATGTTTTGCGGGGTTCCCTGCATATGCATCAAGATTACTTTTACCTGTGGATGCGCTGCGATAACTCCGACCATGGCGTTATCGTAGCGTAAGGCAGAAATGTCGTTAATAATATTAGCACCCATTTTGATGGCTTCTCTGGCAACGGAAGCTTTCTGAGTGTCGATAGAGTAAATGATTTCGGGATGGCTTTTCTTTAAGGCCGTTAGAACAGGAATAACTCGCTCCAATTCTGTCTCTTCTGAAACAGGAATTGAACCCGGACGCGTGGACTCCGCCCCAATGTCTATAAGCTGTGCTCCGTCATGAATCATTTGTTCAGCGTGATTTATGGCACTGGCACAATCTAAAAACAGTGCTCCATCCGAGAAGGAATCTTCGGTGAGATTTAAAATTCCCATAATCCTGGGGCAGGTTTGTTTACTGCTCATCCACTACAAACTTACAGCGAATTCGATACAAACGTTCGGGATTATAAGCTCCCCGAAATCCAAATTTCCAGGAAGCCATGGCTTTGCGCACAGATTCCAGATAAGCGGCAGAATTGTAACTAAGGACATTTATGGAGCTGGAATCTACTTTGCCTGTGGGAGTTAGCTTAAATTCCAGATAGACTTCACCTTCTTCTGTGGGAACTATTTGGGGTTTTGGTTGCGAAATTATGTAGGCTTCTCCCCCACCCTGTTCCATACTTGCTGAAAAGCCAAGATTCCCCGTAGCCAAATTTTCACCCATGTTACGCAAGGTAGAGGAAAATTTTCGTACTGCCCGAACCGGAGCATTCGTGCTGGCACTGATATCAATAGGCTTGGGCACATCTAAAATGGGAGCAATTTCCGCCGGAATAACATTGGCAGGACTGGTGCCTTTGTTTTCTTCTCTAACTGTTTCCTGAACAGGTGTGCTGTCCTCTTCAACCGCCTTTCCAGAAACTCCTTTGTTAGAAGCTGGTTCTTGTAGCGGTTTGGCAGGATCCAATTCCCATTCAAAGCTATGCCACCGGCTGGGAACAAAGGGTTTAATTATCAGCAACGCCAGAATAATAAGCAGAATAAGATGGACAAAGGCAGAAACCGTGTATCCGTTTACAAGGCGTTGATTTAGCTTCACTGCTGCTTTCCCACTTCTGTAGTGGCAACAAAAATGCGTTCGTAACCACAAGAACGAATTATATCCATCAAAGTTATAAGTTTTTGCACCTGAACGGTGTTTTCGGTAGCAATCCGAACCACCTGCTCATTGCTTTTGAATTGCTGTTTCAGTAATTCAGGAAGTTGCGAATAGCTTACCGGTTGCTCCATAAAAAACAAGTGCTCATCATCATAATAGGTAATCAACAGGGTTTGATGGCTTTGCCGCACCGAGGTTGTAGAGCTTGGAAGCTTGATAGGCAGTCCGGTTTGGCTGGCAAAATTGGACGCTATCAACAAAAAGATTAACAACAAAAAAATGACATCTGTCATAGAAATGAGCATGGTTGAGGCTATTCGCTGTTTGCTAACCCTAAGCTTCATTGTTTGGCCTGGCTTTTTAGGTTTTGATATTTAATTGTGTATTCCACAGCACTATCCTGCATGTCTTTTACGATGTTTTCCAAGTATTGCACGAGGTCGTTGTAAAATATAATTACCACAATACCCACAATCAAGCCACCGATAGTAGTTAATAAGGCTTCCCAGATTCCGCCAGCCAGCATGGAGATATCCACGCCGCTTTGGCTGTTGCCCTGGATGTTCATAAACACTTTAACCATACCGATAACAGTGCCCAAAAAACCAATTAGCGGAGCTATGGCCGCAAAAGTGGAAAGCCAACCCATCCCGCGCTCCAATTCGTGCAGTTGTAAATTTGCCGTAGATTCCATGCTTTGGTTAATTAGATCCGGATTGTCAGTTTTGCTGTTTAGCAGCTTATCCAGCATTACTCCCAGGGGACTTTGCTCGCCATGAATCTGCAGCACACTGCGCATATTATCCAGCTTGTCTTGTTGGCCTAAAGCATTTTGCAGTTTATGATTAGCAGCTTTCACTTTTTTTAGTTGGCGGTATTTTTCTATCACGATGCCAAGGGCAATTACCGAAATTACCATCAGCACATACATCAGGATTCCACCGCGGACTATTAAACTGAGAACAGACATTATACCTCTCGTAGATTATTATTTGTTTAGCAGTTATATATGCCAGTAGTCCTTGCCACCGGAACTATTTAAATAGCCGATGGCAAGGCTATCTGGCTTTCTTGAATATTGTGTTTTAATCTTTCCTTTTTTTTCTCTGGTTTCTATCCATGCTGCTTTTGAAAGCTCTTCATAAATTCTGATAAAGCATGTGCTGAAGTTAAGGGCAAAGAGTTATAGGTAGAAGCTCTGCAACCACCCACATCACGATGTCCTTTCAAGCCAATCATATTCTGCTTTTTGGCTTCGCTGATGAACAGATTTTCCAGTTCTTCACTGGGCAAGCGGAAGGTGATATTCATCAAAGAGCGGTCAGCTTTATCCACTGTGCCCTTGTAAAAGCCGTTGGAGGCATCAATGGCGTTATAGATATAATTGGCTTTGGCAATGTTATTCAGTTCAATCTTTTCCAGCCCGCCATAGTTTTCAATCCATTTTACTACTAATCCAATCATATAAATGGCAAAAGTGGGCGGAGTATTATACATACTGCCGTTTTTGGCATTGATTTGATAATCCAGCATACTGGGAAGACCCGAAGCAGCACTGGCTAAAAAGTCCTTTTTAATCAGCACAACCACACAACCTGCGGGGCCAACATTCTTCTGTGCACCAGCGTAAATCAGAGAGTATTTTTCCACATCAATCGGTTTGCTCATAAAGTTGGAGCTCATATCAGCAATCAAAGGTATTCCGGCCGGAACATCGGGATCAGTTTTCCACTCAGTGCCAAAGATAGTGTTATTTGTGGTTATATGCAGATAGCTGGGATTGTCCGAGAGAGCCCAGGTTTTGGGAATGTAAGCAAAGTTACGATCTTCGGAAGTGGCGGCTACATGCACGTTTTTGCCTATCTTTTTAGCTTCACTGATGGCTTTTTTGCTCCACTGTCCTGTGTTGATGTAGTTGGCTTCCTTGCCCTCATGCGCAAAGCTCATCGGTACCATCAGGAATTGCATACTGGCTCCACCTTGAACAAATAGCACTTCCCAATCGTCACCAAGCCCATAAACCCGCTTGATTGCCGCATTAGTTTCGTCGATAATTGCCTGATACTCTTTGCTGCGATGGCTCATTTCCATTACAGAAAGTCCCATCCCCTTATAATTTACAAAATCTGCCTGTGCTTCAATCAACACTTCTTCTGGCAGAACCGCTGGACCTGCGTTAAAGTTATGTAAGCGTTCCATGTGTATCCTCCTGGATATTTTTGTTTACATTGGAGCAAGGATTTCCAAAGCCAATTTTTAAGGCAAGCTATTTTTTTGCTTTTTAGAATTCTATTGACGGAATAGGCCATAACAGTTAATTAGCCCAAAGGTGTAAACGTATGATACATGAAATGTTAAAAGATAAAAAGGTCATTCTGGCTTCTGCCTCGCCACGCCGGGCAGAGCTTTTTAAGTTATTAGGAATTAATGCCAAAATAATCCCTGCTGATGTGGCCGAACCGTTAACAGATGAACTACCTCCAATTCAAGCAATTCACCATGCCTCAAACAAGGCTTCGTTAATCTCGGAAAAGTATGGTGCTAGTAACCTCGTTGTTGCCGCGGATACGGTAGTGGCCATCGATAAACATATTTTAGGCAAGCCAGATAGCGTAGCACAGGCCTGTCAGTATTTAAAATTGCTTTCTGGGCGCAAGCACAGCGTTTTCACCGGACTATGTCTGATGCTTGAGGGTAAAACACTTAGTTCCTACGAACACACCTTTGTTCAGTTTGCCGCATTAAGCGAAACCGAGATAGAGGCTTACATTGCCACCCAAGAACCCATGGACAAGGCCGGTGCTTATGGCATCCAAGGTTACGGAGCACAGTTCATCGTATCAGTTCAAGGCTGCTATTTTAATGTGATGGGGTTACCGATCCGCTTGTTTTACAATACTTTGCAAGCATTGTTAGGGATACAGAATTCAACAGATGTGGAGTCGTTTCAGCCTTACCCAGGCTCAAATATGTCTCCCATTTTCAAGGCTGAAAGGACTACACACGACACCCAGTCAACCCAGCAATCGCCGTTTATAGTCCATTCCGCCGTGAAGACTGAGCCTTATTTAAGCCAGAACAAGGCAGAATCGACTCCAAACTTTCAATCATCCCCTCAGCTTCCGACCCTGCCCAAGGATACATTATGACCCTATACACCAACGCTTATCTCTGGATAAATGATGCTTGGACTGCCCAACCTGCTGCACTCCTTGTAGATAATGGCATCATCACAGACATCCTTTATCACAATCTCCCAACCAATGTTGCAAGTATAAATCTCTATGGCGCATACTGTTATCCAGGTTTTACCGACACCCACACTCATAGTTTTGAGGGCGGGTTATACAGCCTAGGAGTGGATTTATCCGTGGTAAGAACCATCCCTGAGCTACTTGCCCTGCTTGGCGCAAATAAACACAACTCTGCCGACACCCTCTTTGCCTGGCAACTGGATGAAGCCCAACTGGCCGAAAAACGCTTTCCTACGATAGCAGAACTTGATTCTGTGATAAACCTCCGCCCGCTTGTTTTGCGTCGCATAGACGGCCATTCCTGCATGTTGAACACCGCTGCCCGAGCCTTGGTGCCTGGCTTAACCACCAAAGACGAAATCCTCCGTGGAACCGAAAACGACCACGCTGTGCATTATTTCCACAAACAGATACAGCCGGATACCATCTTACAAGCTTACCAAGCCGCTGCCAAAATCGCCTTACAAGGTGGCTTTACGGGCATTCACACTATGATTGGCGACGCAGATAACAGCATTGGCCATTACAGCCTTATCCGCGACAACCTAAGCAAGTTCCCCATCTCATACACCATTTATCCACAGTCTTTTAACCTAAAGGCCGCTTTGGACGCAGGTGCTTCAAGGATAGGCGGTTGCATCCTGGCTGATGGTTCAATTGGCTCTATGACTGCTGCACTCAATTCTCCCTACGAAAACAGCGACAGCCGAGGAGTTTTATACCAAAGCGACCAGTTCTGGGCTGATTTTATCACCCAAGCCGCCAAACACAAGTTTCAAGTGGCGGTGCACTGCATCGGCGACCGTGCCATCAAACAGATAAATGACGTTTATAAGTCCCTTGATAGCACTCCTTTACTGCGCCATCAGTTGATTCATTGCGAACTGACAGATAACACCCTGATAGAGGAAATTTATGCTTCGGGAGCTGTGCCCGTGATGCAGCCCAATTTTGATTTATTGTGGGGTGGTGATGAGGGTTTTTACGCTCGTAAACTTGGTGGACAGCGCAGCCGGATCATGAACCGCTTTGCCAGCCTAATGAACCATAGCATCAGGGTTTGCGGTGGTTCAGATTGGTATATTACAGCTCTGAATGCACCCATGTCCATCATCGCTGCCATGAATCATCACAACCCTGCGGAACGGCTAACCCATGCCCAAGCGATAGCTATATACACCAAAAACGCCGCCTGGTTAAGCCACGAGGAAAACTCGCGCGGGGCTATCAAACCAGGCTGTCAGGCCGATTTTACAATTGTAAACCAACCTCTTGACAACTTTGGCACTCAACCTATAATCCAAAAGGTTATCTGTAAAGGAGTTATCCGCTATGAACAAGTTTGATTTTTATTTATCGGGAAAGGACACCACCGCTGTTGTGGAAACCGAGCTTGCATTGCATCCCAATTTGGAGCTGAAAGACCTCTATAAGCTGATTTATCAGGCATTTTATGGACCCGCCCATATCGTACAAAATGTGCAAACTGTGGCTGCCAGTATCTATAACGAAGTTATGGACATGAAGGATACCTATTTCCCTTTGTATCAGGATATTGGCAATAAGCAAGGATATTGGCGGCTGAGCCTGGGTTGGCTACTGCCGGACAAGCTTCAGGGCGAGACGGCTTTGCGCGCCAAGGCTGAAATCCTGGCCGAGCTTATGCGGCTGTCTATCCCGGAAATCCCTCATCAAATGAGCATAACTGAGCGGTGGAACCTGGAAAGCATCATAATCAAAGAGCTTTTCCCTGCCTCTGAAATAGCCTGGCAAGAAGTTAACGCCTTGGCTTTAGCCGGGCAAATCCCCAGCCATTCACTTGTCTATAAACAAGCCTACAATCCCCACTATCGCTTAATCCATCCCTGCGTAAGCGAGAAACTGATCCAGATCATGAACTAAAATTTACAATATATGGAGAATAAATGAATCCTGTCCGAGTCCGTTTTGCTCCCAGTCCCACTGGTTATTTGCACATCGGGGGGCTTCGCACCGCTTTATACGACTACCTTTTTGCCCGCTCTACCGGAGGGAAATTTATCCTGCGCATCGAAGACACAGACCAAAGCCGCGAAGTGCCCGGTGCGGTGGAAAACCTGATTGATGCGCTACATCAGCTTGGCATGGATTTTGATGAAGGCCCCGGTGTGGGAGGCCCCTTTGCACCATACATCCAGTCTCAACGCCTGGATTCATACCGCGAACATGCCCAAAAACTACTGGACAGCGGACATGCCTATCACTGTTTTTGCACCTCAGATACTCTTACTCAAATGCGCAAAGCACAACAAGCCAAGGGGCAATTTGTGAAATATGACAGACGCTGTTTAAACCTGAGTAAAAGTGAAGTTGACGCACGTTTGGCAGCGGGAGAAAAGCATGTTGTCCGCCTAAAAATGCCCGATAATAGAAAGTTTGTGTTTAACGATCTCATCCGCGGACAGGTGGAGATGGATGCCAGCCAATCGGACGACCAAGTTCTGATTAAAAGTGACGGATTCCCAACCTATCATCTTGCCGCTGTTGTAGATGACCACTTTATGCATATCAGCCATGCAATTCGGGGAGAGGAATGGCTTTCAAGCACTCCCAAGCATATCTGGCTTTACGAATGCCTTGGCTGGGAAGCTCCTAATTGGGTGCATCTTCCTCTCATACTTAATACTGACCGCAGTAAGCTAAGTAAACGCATGAATGATGTATCGGTAGAAAGCTATATAACAAGGGGATACCTTAAGGAAGCTCTGCTAAACTTTGTAGCCTTAATGGGTTGGCACACTGCTGATGACCGCGAACTATACAGCCTGGAAGAACTTTGTGAAGTATTTTCTTTAGATAGGGTAAACAAAGCCGGAGCAGTATTTGATCTCAGTAAGCTGGATTGGATGAATGGCCAATATCTGCGCAGTTTACCTTTGGAAACCATTGCAAAACGCTGTAAGCCATATTTCACCGCAGCCGGACTGGACACTGGTTCGCAGGAAATGTATCATAAAGCTGTGGCAGCAGCACGGGAAAGAAGCACCTTGCTACCAGAAATTGTGGATTACTGCAAAATGTTCTACTCCTCCGGCGAATTGGGAACAGCGGATTTGGAACAAATCTCCAGCCCGGATTCTCAAAGAGTGCTTGCTTGGTTTATTGCCAATTTGCCTGCCAATTTGCCTTTGGATGTAGATAAAGTCCATGCTCTTACCCAAAAGGCCATCACCGAGCTTGGCATTAAAGGTAAGGCTTTTTACACACCTCTGCGCCTGGCGTTAATTGGTCAGGCACATGGCCCTGATTTACCTACAACCTTCTCTATTCTGGGAGATTTCGAAGCATTGTCCAGACTGACAAAATTCTACACGGCTAAACCGCTATAAATGCCCCAGCTTGCTTGCTTAGTCAGATAGAATCTAAAACATAGCCACCAAATAAACTCCCATAGATTCTTTTGGAGGCTATTAGCACGTTATTTTGTCAAAATAAACGGGGTGAGCAAGTAAGGTGTCAGGTGTTTGGAGAAAGATGTTAAGGGCCAGGTTTCAGTGAGTTAGCGGGCCACGTGTATGTATAGGGGCAGCTTTACTAAGAAAAAGCTTCAATTGGAATAAGGCTTGCTTAATTGATAAATAGATGAAAATTAAAAAAAGGTTGGCGATAATGAAACATCTCATTATGCTCATTGTTCTACTATCGGTTACGGTGGCTTTGATAGCTGGCGTAAGCAACTCTTACTCTCTTACTGCACCTAAAATTTCAACAGATGCAAATTTTTCTTATGTTAGCCTGGAAAATGCTCAAGGTTGGGGTGAACCAGGTAATCCGGATTTACCCTGGTATGGCATCAAATTGTTATTACCCATTGGCAGCGAAGCGACTAAGATTACAGTTAATCGCAGCTTACCCACTGTTTACACTTTAAGCAAACCGCTACACCCCCGGCAGCGGCAATATCCTTTTTCACATAAAACTTTAGAAGCTCCAACAGAACCCAATGATCTGATTTATGGCTCAAATGGCGTTTACCCAAATCAAAGCGATAACGGGTTAACCACGGCCTTTTTAAGCGGCCATCCCATTGCTTGCACCGCTATAAGTCCTTTTGAATACGAGCCTCTAAGCGGCAAACTAACTTTTTATCAACAGCTTAGTGTAAATATCAGTTACGAGTTATCTGCCCGCGCCACCGAAGCTCAACGCTTATTAAAACAGGATGAGTTTACAGCCAACCGCCTGAAAAAATCCGTAGATAATCCCGAAACCATAAGCATAAACCGTAACCGTGAAACCGGTGTGGAATATCTGATTGTGTTAGACGGCGAAAAGCTTAGCCAGTGGCAACCACTGCAAAGCTTTTACGAACAGCGCGGACGTAAAGTTTTAATGAAGCCCATCGGTGAAATTGTTGCCTCCAGTGCCGGATCCGACACTCAGGAAAAACTGCGCAATTACATAATTGGGCTTTATACCACCAACCCCCTGCGTTATGTGCTGTTAGCCGGAGATACCGATGTGATACCTCATCGTGGCTTTTATGTAAACATGGGAACCAGCAGCGAAAGCGATACCGATATCCCCGCCGACATGTATTATTCCTGCTTGGACGGCAATTGGAACACTGATGGTGATACATATTGGGGCGAAATGTATGAAGCGGATTTCGCGGCAGAATTTGCCATCGGCCGTGTTTGTTACAACAGCGATACGGAGATTGGTAATTTTATCAACAAACTTATGTGCTATCTGATTACCCCCATTGAATCTGAAATCAAAAGTGCTTTCTTCGCTGGCGAATGGCTGTGGGAAGGGCCTACCTGGGGTGGTGATTATATGGACGAAATGATAGACGGAAGCAGCATGCATGGCTATACAACAATTGGCGTTCCGACAGACTGGAATATAACCACTCTATACGACCGCACCTATGGAGCAGCCGATTCCTGGGGAGCAAATGAAATCCGCCCCTTGCTTTCTAATGGACCAAACTTTGTAAATCATCTGGGACATTCCAATACAACCTATACAATGAGGCTTTCGAACAATCAGGTTAGTGCTAACACAATAACCAATAATGGCGCAAATCACAACTTTTCCACCTATTTTACCCAGGGTTGCTACTCCGGCTCATTCGACAATCGCGAAACCTCCCCTGGTAGCTATACCAGCGATTGCATTACCGAAAAGATGATGTCAATCTCCACAGGTCCTGTAGCAATGATAGCTCATTCGCGTTATGGTTGGGGTTCGCAAGGCAGCACAGACGGTGCATCGCAGTATTTGCACCGCCAATATAACGATGCCATATTTGGTGAGGATATTTTGGAGCTTGGCTACACAATGGTAGATAGTAAAATAGATAATATTCCATTTATCAGCAACACTCCCGTTATGTATTGGGTTACTTACGAAACCAACGTGTTTGGCGATCCGGCCATGATGCTGTGGTCCAATACACCTCAATATGTGTCGGCTACCCTGCCCACACAGTGGTTGGTGGGCGTAAACAGCTATCAGATAATCACCAATGCCCCCTTTGCAGAATTTATCCTGAAACGTGATGGCTCTACTGTTGTAAGCACTATCGCCGATGCTAACGGCCTGATATCGGTAAGCCTGCTCGAAACCCTTAGCCCCGGAGTTTATCAGATATACATAAATGCTCCAAACTTCTATGCTTATGCTACCTCAGTAACCGTTTCAGCAGCCCAAATGCCATACATAGTAGCAACAGCGATTAGTTATAACGATGCAGACGGTCTCTATCATACCGGTGAAACCGTAAACGTGAACTTCTGGGCAAAGAACGTAGGAATGGTAAATCTGGATGGCAATGGAACCTTTACCTTAAGCTCTTCTTCCCCAAATATTCAGATTCTTACTGGAACAGTTGACTTCAATGCCATCGCCAGTGGAGATTCGGTTTCCATTGCTATGCCCCTACAATTTGGAATAGTTGGCAACTATAATGACCTTGCCCGGGCTTTACTTACTTTCACTGCCTCCTACGCATCTTATACTTCCCAATCCACCAGTATCATAGCTCTAAATGCTCCTCAGCTTGATCTGGTTTCTTATCAGATAAACAATCCCACAATGTTGATAAATCCCGGCGACAGCCCTTCCCTTAGCTTTTCTGTGCTTAACAATGGTAGCGGAAACGCCTATAATCCCATGCTTATCTTGTTTTCGGAATCAGCTGATGTAGTGCTATCTGCCTACGAGCTGAGCCTTGGTCCAATTGGCCACAATAGCACCGGTAACTTCCCAAACGCATTTAGTGTTCAAATCCTCCCTTCAGCCGATATAGGCAGTAACATATCTATCGGTTACATCTTAGGCTCGGAAAATGGAGATAGCGTGGAAGGCAATTTTGTGATACATATCGGGCTGATCAGCTATAGTTTTGAACCGGATTTTATGGGCTGGGAAACTGCGGTGATAAACCCCAGTTTCACCAATCAATGGCATCGTTCCAATGCACGCAACTGGACTCCCGATGGAGTTTATAGCATGAAGTTTGGCAGCACAGGTACAGGCACTTATTCCGGAAGCTCTTATGGTGCCTTGATTAGCCCGATTATGACTGTTAATCCTGACTGCCAACTGAAGTTTTATCATTGGATGGATGCGGAAGTTCATACTACTGCCACAGCTTTTGCCTGGGATGGCGGATTGGTGCAAATGAGCCTGAATGGTGGAGAGTGGAACCAAATTACCCCCGTGGGCGGATACCCTTACCGGATCTATAATAACACCGCATCTCCCTTCTCTGCCAATACCTATGTTTATAGCGGCACTTTTAACTGGACGGAAGCCATATTTGAGCTTGGTTCCGTTACCGGCACTGCCCAATTCCGATTCGTTTTTGGCAGTGATGGCTATGTGGGAGGTGAAGGCTGGTACATTGATGATGTTCATATTACTGGAATTGTGGATGCAACAGACTACGTATTGCCAACAGTTACCCAGGTTATGCTTCACGAAAACTACCCCAATCCCTTTAATCCAAGTACTTCGCTTAGTTTTAGTTTACCCACACAAATGCCTGTCCGCCTTGATATTTACAACGTTAAGGGGCAATTAGTTAACACACTAATAAATAGTCCATTACCCGCTGGAGACCACACAGTGGTATGGAATGGTCTGGATAGCGGTAATCGCAGCGTATCCAGCGGAGTTTATTACTATCGGATCAAGACTACCCAGGGAGAGCAAACTCGCAAGATGTTGCTGTTAAAATGATCCAATTTTCTCCCAGTTCAAAAGTTATAGCACTTACCGGCTCAGGCATAAGTGCCGAATCGGGCATAAAGACTTTTCGCGATAGCGGTGGTTTGTGGGAAAACCACCGCATCGAGGATATAGCCTCGGTAGATGGATTCAACCGCAATTCGCTGAGGGTGTGGAACTTTTACAAACAACGCTATACGGAAAGCCTTGACTGCCAGCCTAATCCGGGGCATTATGCTTTGGTGAAGCTGGAAGAATATCTGGGCAAAAACTTCACCCTGATTACGCAAAACGTGGATGGCCTGCATGGCAAAGCCGGAAGTAAACATGTTTGGGAAATTCATGGAAGTTTACAACGCTGCTATTGCACTTCGTGCAAAGCGAAATATAACATGCAGGAAGTATTGAACGAACTGCCTACTCCCACATGTAAACTTTGCAACACCATCTTGCGTCCCGATATTATTTGGTTTGGTGAAATACCATATTTTTTGGCAGAGATAGAAACTGCCCTAAGAAACTGCGAATACCTGATTGTGGTTGGAACCAGCGGGATAGTTTATCCTGCTGCAGGTTTTGTGATGAGTGCTAAGTTGTTGGGAGCCATGACCATTGGTATAAATTTGGAAAAACCGGCCAACCTTAGCTTTATTGACGAATTTTACCAAGGCAAATCCGGAGATTTATTGCCCGAATTGGTGCAACAGTGGATTGCTTAGTCTCTGTATAAAGAAAATCATTGACTTCATCCCCCCTGCTTTATTAGTTGGGTTCAAGGGTTCATTGCCTGTTTAGTGGCGATTTTGTGAACCAAGGAGCTATGGATGCGTAAGTTCATAATACTGATTTTGGCAATTGTGTGTATGGTTGGCGGGTGTAAAAGTGCTCTGAATTCCGACAAGGTGAAAGTTACCTTCTGGCATGGGCTTAGCGGTCCGCTTGGCGATACCTTGAATGAAATGATCAGGGAATTCAACCGCACTCACGACGATGTGGAAGTGGTGGCCAATCCCATTAGCAGCTATACTGCTCTTTCCCAAAAGTTGATGGCCTCTATCCAGGCAAAAAAGCAACCCGATATTGCCCAGGTATTTGAATCATGGACATCCAAATACATCGAAGCAGGGGTGCTTTGCAGCTTTGAAGAACTAATGGCGGCAGATAAGGACTTCAGCAGCGAAAGCCTGAACGATATCTATCCGGTGTTTTTAAAATCCAACACCTTTAATGACACCATCTATAGCTTTCCCTTTAACAAAAGCGTCCGGGCTTATTTTTATAACAAAGACGAATTTTATCGCGCCGGTCTTGATCCCAACCATTTCCCTGCTAATTGGACAGAATTCCGGTCTTACTGCCAAAAAATGACCACAGACACCAATAAAGATGGTAAACCGGATAAGTTTGGCACAAATTTTAACGTGAATGAATGGCAGTTCGTAAATTTACTCCACCAATCCGGAGGCTCAATATTGGATGAGAAGGGAAATCCACAGCTAAATAGTGCTCAGGGTGTGGAAGCTCTTAGTTTTGTCAGCGACCTGATAAATAAAGACAAAACCGTTTATTTAGTGCGCGAATTTGAGGGACAAAATGACTTTTTGGCCGGAATTGCCGCCATGTATGAAGGTTCCAGCGTCTCCATTACCCATATGCGTCAACAGCCCATCAATTTTAATATTGGCTATGCTCCGCTACCTATCCATAAAACAAATAAAAGCGCAGTCAGCGGGGCAAACATTGTAATTTTTAAAAGCGGAAACAAAGCCAGAGAACAAGCAGCCTGGAAGTTTATCAAATGGTTTACCGACACAGAGCAAACCGCCAAGTGGAGTGCTGCCACCTGCTATATGCCGGTGCGCAAAAGTGCCATGCAATCTCCCACTCTGGTAAACTTCTTAAAGGAATATCCCCAGTTTCAGGGTATTTATGACCAACTGGAAAATGCTGTGTATGAGCCTCAAATCCCTGCCTGGTTTAAAGCCAGACCAGAGCTGAAAGGTTTTTTGGAAAAGGCCATGCGTGGAAATTCCACTCCCAAAGAAGCCTTGGATGAAGCAAATGCCAAGTTCAAAGCCATTATTGCCGAGGAGCTATACGTAAAGAAATTGTGAGTGTAACGTAGTGAAACAGGTTTTCAGCCCCAATACCAATATGGATACTCTAAAACCCCAAAGACCCATACTGCTAAAGCTGTTGCTTTCAATTCTTCTGCCTTTGTGCATTATCTATATTGTCATTTTGCTGGTTTCCTACAAGCTAAATCGCAACAACGCCGAAAAGAAGGCGGAGGACTATCTTAGCGAGCTTTGTGCCCACCATGCCTCTGTGTTGGATGGCAACCTGAAACAGGTTATGCGTCAAACAGAAAGCACCTCAGCCGCAATAAAATTAATCCCCCAGCCGGATAGCCTTTCCTTAAGAGAATACCTACGTAAGAACGTTCAGGTAAATCCTTTCTTATCAGGCTTGGCTTTTGCCTTTGAGCCATATCGCTATACCATAGAAAAACGGCTTTATTGCCCCTATCTTTGCCGCAAAGAATTTGACATTATCCCTTTGGATGTTGCTGATAGTTATGATTATACTTTGCAAGACTGGTATATAAATCCCACCTTGAAATTAGACGGCTATTGGACAGAGCCCTACCTTGGGGGAGCAAGCGGAATTTTAAATGCAACCTATACTTATCCTTCTTATAAAGAGGGCATTCTATATGGAGTAGCAGCAGCGGATTTGTCCCTAACCGAATTGACCAAGGAACTTGGCGAGCTAAAGTTACCCGATGCCTATGTTTTTTTAGTTAGCAAAAAAGGCAATTTTATTGCCCATCCCAAGCAAGATTGGATTTTGAAGCAAAGCCTTGTCAGCGTGTCCGATAGTCTTGCTCCAGAGCTGAAGAATCTAAATTCCATAATGGGAAAATCACCAAGCGGTATCTTAAAAACCAGCTCAGTAATAGGCAAAACTTGGATTGTTTATCGCCAAATACCTGCCACAGGCTGGACTTTTGCCGCAGTCTTAAGCGAAAAAGGTGTTTTAGCGGCAGTTCACAAACAGTTGCTTACTCAGCTTGGACTGATGCTTTTGGGCTTGGCTATCATCATATTTTTCATCATCGCCTCAGCCATAAATATTACCAAACCTATCAGCCTGCTTAGCTCTCATGCCCATCAAATTGCCCAAGGTGATTTGGATACTCTGCTTCCAGAAAGCGGCGGCAGGGATGAGCTTAGTGCTTTGAGCGTAGATTTTAACACCATGACGAAAGAGCTAAAAGAGCAAATTGCTCAAACCAAAGCCATGGCGATTGCCACAGCGAGAGTGGAAAGCGAACTAAGCATTGCGCGCAACATCCAACAATCCCTTTTACCCCATGTGTTTCCCCCTTTTCCTCAACGCAAGGAGTTTTCGCTATTTGCCCAAATGATCCCAGCCCGTGAAGTTGCCGGCGATTTCTTCGATTTCTTCTTTTTAGACCCTACGCATTTGGTTCTAATCATTGCCGATGTCTCCGGCAAAGGCATTCCTGCTGCTTTGTTTATGGCAGTAACACGCACTTTACTAAAAACTGCCTGCGAGGCAAATACAACCCCCTCGGAGGCATTGAACAAGGTGAATAACGTGCTTAGCATGGATAACGACAATTGCATGTTCACAACTCTCTTTATCGGGATTTATAACGTGTTGTCAGGACAGCTTTGCTATGCCAATGCAGGGCACTTAACACCCTTGCTTTTTGCACCGGATGGCAGTTTCACCTGTCTGCAAAGCTTTGGTGATCCAGCTTTGGGCATTTTGGAAGAGCATCAGTATCATGAAGCCTGCACAATTTTGAATATAGATGACCGCTTAGTGCTTTACACAGATGGAGTTAGCGAAGCCCAGGATGCAGATGACAACCTCTATGGTATGGAACGTTTCATCGGTTTGCTTAATTTGACTCTGAATCAACCGTTCGAAGAGGTGCAGCGCGTGATTCAGGAAGACCTTTTCACTTACCAAAATGGCGAATTGGCTGATGATATCACTATGCTCTTCTTTAGCAGGAAACAATGAAAACCTATACAATCAAGCTTCGTCCCAATCTGTCAGAGCTGGAAAGCCTATTCACCTGGCTGGAGACAATTCCTCTACCGCAATATGTTGCGCCTCAGCCGGTTGCCTTGATCTGCGAAGAAGTTTTTTGCAATATTGTTACCCATGCCTATGATAGCTTTTCCGATCCGCTAAATAGAGATATTGAAGTCCGCATATATTTTTCGGATGAGATGTTCGTACTCAAGTTTAGCGATTTTGGGCTTCCTTTTACCAGCGGGGAAAACAAGGAAAAGCTAAGTTCCCAAAGCCTGGAAGACCGCCCTCTGGGGGGAGTTGGCTGGCCTTTGATTCGTCATTTTTCGGATGAGGTGCAATACCAAACCCGTAACGACAACAATATTTTAACCATTAAAAAGCTAAATCAAGGAGTAAAACATGGAAATAACCACGAATAGTATCAATGATGCCACGATTGTAGCAATCAATGGCAAATTGGATGCACTCACCTGTGGAAATGTGGAAACCGCCCTGGCGCAATTGATAGATAGCGGAAAAACCAGTTTGGTGATAGATTTTACCGAGCTTAGCTACATCAGCAGCGCGGGCTTGAGAATTTTGCTAAAGACGGCCAAGCAACTTAAAGGAATCAACGGCAGCCTCGTGCTTTGCTGTATGAAGGATTTCATTAAAGAAGTGTTTGATGTGTCTGGCTTTAGCAGTATTATTCCAATTACGGATACTGTGGAAAATGCCCTCCAGTTACGATAGGAGAAAACGATGCTAAACTGTGCGGAAGAGCTAATCCTTTTGGCCATAGACGATGAAAGTGGCGCATTTTACCGGATGACGAATGTAAATTTTAACCTTGCTTTGGTGGGGGCTTTGTTAATGGATTTAGCCCTCAGAAACCGCCTGGATGCAGATTTGAGCCACATCTATGTAATAGACAAAACCCCAACCGGTGATCCTTATCTGGATCAAATTTTGCTCACCATCAGTTCTCCCGATGCCAGCGGAGATACTGCCACTCTGGTGCGCCAGCTATATAACAACCTTGAGCTGCTTAGAGACAAGCTGCTAAAGAGTCTGGAAGAAAAGGGCGTGATCCGGGTTACCGAAAGCAAAGTCCTCTGGCTGTTCAAACAGCGTAGATATCCTGTGATAGACAACCGCGAAGAAAAAGAAGTGCTCTCGCGCATCAGAGAAACAGTAACAACCGATGTAATCCCCGAGCCGAAAGATGTAGTACTTATTTCTCTGCTTTACACCTGTGATCTGATGGATAAGATTTTTACCAAAGAAGAACTTCATAAGCATCAAAAGCGCATTGAGATAATTCAAAAGATGGATCTCATCAGCCATGCTGTCAATCGTATCATCGGCGAAGTGCAAGTGATGATTAATTCGGCTTTCATTACATAATATTTCAGCTTTTGCTTGACTTATAACCTGCGTATAAGATTTTTGCATCACTGTGAGCGGGCATAGCTCAGTTGGTAGAGCATTAGCTTCCCAAGCTGAGGGTCGCGGGTTCGAGTCCCGTTGCCCGCTCCATTATCTCATCGGAACAATGCTCTTTTTTTTTGATAAAAACTCCCCACACACTCTCCTTGCTTGCTTAGTCTCTCTCTTATCACCTGCAATCCTGCCGAACAGCTCCCGAACTTAGTTCAGGAAGTGTGCGGGAAATAAGTTGCCGGGAAGCCAGTAGGTGAGCAAGGAAGAAGCTTGTCCTGCCTCCCCAGCGCACAACCAGAAAATCTGTGCTTGACATAAAAGGGGTATTTTTGATTTTAAGCTTACAAGAATAGGAGATGCAATACAGATGAACGAATTACAAGATTTCATTAGCCGATACCGGCGTCAGATAAACCTCCGCTTTACCCTGCAAGCCTTGCTAAATAGCTTGGTAGGCTTTGTTATGGGTTTGCATCTGTATTATATCTTGTGGCTGAATATTGATACCCAGTCTGCTGCCTTGATCTATGCAAACATCGGCATTCGAGCTTGCATTGCGTTGGTAATTATCTACTTTTTGTGGCAAGGATACCGTAGATTTTGGGATAAGCTGTTGGTGGCCAGGTTTTTTGACAGGCAAAGCGAACATAATGACGACCTGTTTCAAAACACTCTGGAGCTGGCGAATAAAGAAGGCGAAACAATTATTGTCCGGGCTTTGGGCTCGCAAGCAAAACAGCGGCTTGAACAACAGCAATACAGAATCCCACCTCTTTTCCCCTCTTGGTTGGTGTTTGGCTTGCTGTTCCTACTTTTGGGAATAGGAAGCATCTGGGCTATGTCAATTGACGATTTTCAGTTGGCTTTCCGGCAATTTTACACAAACAAACGGCAAGAAATTGTCTATAAAGACTTTATAGAACTAAGCCCCGGCAACCTGCTTATCGGACGCAATCAGGGCATAGAAATCAAGATTCTGAATCCCGAACCCCGTTTAAAGCACAGGCTTTTTTACCGCATTGATAAACAGTGGCGCGAATTGGGCTTGGCAGGAAACAGCTATATCTTTAACCGGATGGAAAATAGCATTGAATACTATGCCGAAA
Source organism: Cloacimonetes bacterium UBA6081 (assembly GCA_002428685.1). Classification (GTDB taxonomy): domain Bacteria; phylum Cloacimonadota; class Cloacimonadia; order Cloacimonadales; family Cloacimonadaceae; genus Cloacimonas. Next base: position 47,586 of record DIXL01000034.1, read on the forward strand.
ACGAGGTGTGCAAATCGGCTATTTACAAGATCACGGTATTGGATGAACCAATTGCCAAACAGTGGTGGGTGGAATACAATCCCCCTGCCTACACTGGTTTGCCGGCCTGGACAGATACGCTTGGCTATGGTAATATTGAAGCCCTTAAGCATAGCAAGGTAAAGCTTTCCATCACCACAAACATCCCCGTGGAAAACGCAGTCATGGTGTTTGATGATGCCAAACGCATTCAAATGCAAGCCCTTGATAAACAAAGCTACATAACGCAGCTTAGCATCACTGCTCCGCATACCTGGTATTTGGAATTGACTGATGCTTTGGGACGCAAAAGCAAACCGGAAGAAAAGAGCATAAAGCTTTTGGCAGATAACCCTCCGGAGATTAGAATCAGCTTTCCCGGTGAGGACATAACCCTGAATCAAAATATGCTGTTACCGCTGATTATTAATACAGATGATGATTTTGGATTGCGTAACTTATCCTTGCACTATCAAATACAGGCCAGCGAAATCCGAACCCTGAATGTGCAAAGCGTTATCGCCGGTAAGATGTATGCCACAGAATTTCTGTTGGATTTTAAAGAGGCCGACCTTTTCCCTGGAGACGTAGTTACTTATTGGGCATCGGTTTATGACAATTCTCCCGATCAGCAAAAAGCTGAAAGCACCAAGTTTAAGGCACGGTTCCCTTCCATAGAAGAGATTTATAAGGAAATTGAGCGGCAGGAACAATCCAAGAAAAACGAACTGGAAACAGCTCTGAACAAATCCAAAGACCTGCAAAAGGATTTTGAGGATAAACGCAGGGAGCTTTTGAAGCAAGATACTCCCAAATGGGAAGATAAAAAACAGCTTGAAAAGATGCTTTCTGAGCAGGAAAAGCTTTCTCAGCAAGTGCAAAACGTGGCGGAGAACTATCAAAACCTGATAGAAAAGATGCAAGCGAATGACACCCTTTCACCGGAAACTTTGCAGAAAATGCAGAAGATTCAAGAACTGATGCAAGAAATAAGTAACGAACAACTGCAAGAAGCCATGAAAAAGTTTGAGAATGCGCTGCAAAACGTTAAACCCGAAGACCTGAAGAAAGCCATGGAAAACTTCAAATTCTCGATGGAAGATTTTGCCAAAAAGATAGAACAAACCTTGCAACTTTTGGAAAGCATAAAAAAAGAACAAGCCATGCAAAAGGCTTTGCAGATATCCGAAGAAATGGAAAAGATGCAAAAGAACCTCAGCGACCGCACCATGGATGACAAAAAAGACAATAAAGAACTGGCCGCTGATCAAAAAAAGATTGCTGATACCTATGACAAGCTAAAGGAAGAACTGGATAAGATATCAGATATGCTCAGCTCTCCCAAAGATAGTGAAGCTAAAAAGCAACTGAATGAACTGCAACAAGATATGAAGAATAGCGAACTCCAAAAAGATATGCAAAATAGTCAGAAATCGCTGGAGCAAAATCAACGCAGCCAAAGCCAGGGTGAACAGAAAAAAGCCATGGAAAAAATGCGCCGCTTTTCGATGAAGCTTGGACAGATGAAGAATTCGATGAGCTCTGGCAATCAACAGCAAACCATGCAGGCAATTCAAACCGCCATTCGCGAATTGCTTATCTTTTCCAAAAAGCATGAAGCTACTACAGCGCGGTATCGCAATGATCCCTATGCAATTGTGCAGGATTTGATTGCCCACTCTGAAGGGATGCAAATATCTTTAAACAAGCTGTTTAGCGAAGGGCAGGTTCTGATGATTGTGCCGCCTAAGTTTTTTATAGATTTAACGGATACGAACCGGAGCTATCTGGATGCCTTTAATAGCATTAACGAAAACCAGTATTACTACTTGCCAAATCACCTGGCCGGCATTCAAAAGGGAATTAACCTGATGGTTTACGATCTGATGCAAGCCCTGCAAAATGCATCATCCGGTGGTGGGGGTGGCAGCGGAGGAATGCAATCTCTAATGAAGATGCTGGAGCAAATGGGTCAGGAACAAATGGCGATGAACATGCTAACCGAACAATTGATGATGCAAATGCAGAACCAAGGCGGAAGAATGGACAGTGCTATGCAACAACAGATTCAAAAGCTGGCACAGGACCAGGAACGCCTGGCCGAGAACCTTAAACGCGCCTTGCAAAACAGTCCGGAAGCCCAAAAACAAGGAAACGCCATCAAACAGCTTACGGAAGAAATGGATGCCATCACCCGTCAACTGCGCAAAAATCAGCTTTCTCCAGATTTACTTGAGAGGCAGGAACGCATCATTAGTAAAATGCTTGATGCCCAACGGTCTATTAATAAACGTGAATTCAGCGAAAAACGCAAAGGCGAAACCGCAGACCCCACCAAAAACAACAGCAGTAATAAAATAGACCTTAACAGCCTAAAAAAGAGCAGCCTGCTGGAAGACAGTTACCGCAGCTATCCGAAAGAATATCAACAGGTTATAATGCAATATTTGAAAGCTTTGAGTGAATTGGAGCAATAGTGGAAAGGTGGAGAAGTGAAACCAGCTTTGAAGTTTGAGGTCAATTCGTATGCAGGGGCTTATTGCATGCGCCCTAAAGCGATGTTATCAGGTAACACACTATCTGATCAGCGTGTTACACCTTTCCTCCTTTCCTCCTTTCCACCTACCAAAACCTGGCTGATTTTAATTGTCCTGCTACTGCTTTCTACCTGCCTGCTATCCCAATACAATGAACGTGAAATCCTTTCTCAACAGGCAAATCAGCTCTTAGCTCAGCGTCAGTATGCCCAAGCAGAGCAAATCTACAATCAGATCCTGGATAAATTCCCCGGAGATGTAAATGCCATATTACAGTTACTAAATCTGCATTTCAGCCTGTCGCAAACCGATAAAGCAGAGGCTTTGCTGCAAAAATATCAGCGTAATATTCCAGCTCCTACCTATGACGAACAGCGAATTCTATTGCTGGTTATGCAGGCCAAAGTGGCTGAATCATGGCAAGCAAGCCTAATCTTTTTGGATACTTATGGACATGATGAATCCAAATACCGGCGTCTGGCTTCGTTCTTTGAACGCAAAGGCTTCTATGACAAAGTGTTAGACCTGTATGCCATGGGAAGTAAACGGTTGGGAAATTCTGAACTCTTCCGCCTGGAAATTGCCAATACCGGGATGAATTATCGCCGTTTTGATCTTGCCATTCGTGAATATCTGGCTTATCTGGATAAGAACCCGGTTAATCTGTTCTTTACAAGTAATCAGATCAAAACCATTTTGCAGGAAGATTCTACCATGATAAAGATTGTAGCGGCAATTGCAGATAGCAGCCAAAACCAGGTGATAAAAGAGGTTTATGCCAATGCGCTGCTTAGCTTTAAGGATTATGCAACCGCCCTAACCATTTATAAACAGCTTGATCCCCAAAAAACAGCCCGGTTTGCGGAGGAACAAGCTGCTGCAGGCAATGATAGCATCGCTTTTGCTGCCTATGAATATCTTGTGGCCATAGAAAACGACCAGATTAAGCAAGTAGGCTATCTGTATTGGATGGCTGGGATTAAATACCGTGATGCCCAGTATGCCACAGCCAAAGAGATTTTGCATAATGCAATTGAGCTACCTTTGTGGAAAGATAGAAATCTTAGCTACCGTGCAGCAGTGGGGGTAAAACTTCGCAAGCTGATGGCCGACACAGAATTGGCCATGGGTGCAAATGTGGATAGCGCAGTTGTTTGGCTGGAGGAAGCCAAGAAGTTTGCAAGAGACAATAGCGAAAAGCAGGAAATGGACCTAGAGATTGCCCGCTTGATGATTATGACCGGCAACCAAACTAAGGCCGATAACTTACTAAACAGTATTACTTTGCCAAACCATAACGAGCTTAAGGAATACCTGGGCTTTTTGTCCGCAATGCTCTTTAACAATGTTCCATTTGCCGATTCGCTGATGAACAGCTTTATTATCCGCTACCCTGGCAGTCCCTATACAAACGATGCTATCTATTTGATGATGTTGACTTTGGGTATGCAACCAGCCGATCAGCTTAGTTTCTTTTCCGCAGTGCGCTTGCTGCAATTGAACCAGAAAAGCGGAATTGATTCTTTGGAGCTTGTGTTCAGCCATAACCAGGATGAAGAATTGCGTTTGCTGGCTGTAGAATGGGCAATTGGATTCAGCGAATTTCAGCATGCCAAAGTATTACTCAATTACGAATTTAAAGATGAGGTGGCCGCAGAATATGCCGAACTGCTAAAGCTTGCTTTGGTAAATGACACTGCTGAAGAGCAAGCTCTTGCCAGAGAATTTCTTAAAGCAAAACCAAACAGCATTTTTTCTCCCGGTTTCAGGCAACGAATCAGCCGCTGGTCTGCATCAAAACCAAATTTATAAACTGAAATAAAGGATATAGTTATGAAGCTTAACATTCCAAAAGCCTACACTTTTGACGACGTCCTCTTGATACCCCAACAGTCTGATGTCTTGCCCAACACAGTAGATTTATGCACAAAAATCACTCCGAAAGTAACTCTGCGGATTCCGGTTCTAAGTGCTGCAATGGATACCGTAACAGAATCTCAGCTTGCCATTGCCATGGCCCGGGAAGGTGGGATGGGCATTATCCACAAAAACATGGATATAGCAGAGCAGGCCAAACAGGTTAGTGCTGTTAAAAGGGCTGAAAGCGGGGTGGTTACTCATCCTTACACTCTTTCTCCCAATGACACTCTGGCGCAGGTTCATGCCTTGAAAAACACTCATCACATCGGGGGATTTCCTGTTTTGGAAAACGGACACCTTGTAGGCATTTTAACCAATCGCGACATCCGTTTTGAAACTAATCAGCAGATGTTGGTAAAAGACCTGATGACCCCGCAACCCAAGCTTGTAACCGCTAAAGCAGGGATTTCCGTAGATTCTGCCATCGCCATTTTGCAAAAGAACCGAATTGAAAAGCTATTACTGATAAAGGATGATGGCACTCTGGAAGGCATGATAACCGTGCGCGATATCATGAAACGCCTCAATTACCCCGAGGCCGTGCAAGACACCAAAAACAGACTGTTGGTTGGTGCAGCAATTGGGGTTACCGGAGACTTTCTGGAACGTGCCACAGAGCTTGTGAAAGCAGGAGCAGACATCATTGTAATAGACACTGCTCATGGACATCATATCCATATCAAAGAAGCTCTGAACAAAATTAAGCAAAACCTTAAGTGTGAAGTTCTTGCCGGAAATGTAGCCACAGCAAAGGCATGCCGTTACCTTATTGATAATGGAGCAGATGCCGTAAAAGTAGGCATTGGCCCTGGCTCTATTTGCACTACACGTGTAGTGGCAGGCATTGGAGTTCCCCAGCTAAGTGCCATCTTTGCCTGTGCCGAAGAAGCCGCAAAAAGCAATATCCCAATTATTGCCGATGGAGGCTTAAAATTTAGTGGCGACATCGTAAAAGCCTTGGCTGGAGGCGCATCTGCCGTAATGATAGGTTCGCTATTTGCCGGCTGCGATGAAAGCCCTGGTGAATCAATTATTTACAACGGCCGCCGCTTTAAAAGCTATCGGGGGATGGGTAGCATAGGTGCCATGAAAAGAGGCAGTAAAGATCGCTATTTCCAATCGGGACAGCAAGAAGATACGAAGCTGGTAGCCGAAGGCATTGAAGGCATGGTGCCCTATAAAGGCCCTCTGAAGGACTTTCTGTATCAACTGATGGGAGGGCTGCGTTCTGGAATGGGCTATTGCGGAGCCGCCAATTTGTCCGAATTACGAACTAATGCCGAGTTTGTAGAAATAAGCCCTGCCGGTTTAAAAGAAAGCCATCCTCATGACATCCGCATCACCAAAGAAACGCCAAACTATTACAGCGGAGACTGATAAGCAGCTTTGCCCTGCCACGTTCAGTCTGCTTAGCAGCTTTGTTTATCATTTAAAGGTGGAGCGTGGCATGGCGAAGAATAGCATCGATAGCTACCGCCATGATATCAAAGATTTCCTGCTTTTTAACGAACAGCCGATTGGCCAATATTCCACCGATGATATTAGCAAGTATCTGCTTACTTTGCAAGAGCTTGGCCTTGTGAATACCAGCATTGCCAGAAAGCGCGTTGCCTTGGGGCAATTCTTTGGCTTTTTAAAAGACAACGATATTCCCACAAAGGTAGATTTGGACATGGTTCCGCGCCTCAAGCTGGGAACTCATCTGCCAGATTTTTTAACCGTGGACGAGATGTTCCAGTTACTTGGTTCGCTGCCAGGGGTTACCCCCTTGGAAATCCGCAATAAGCTGATGATGGAGCTGCTTTATGCAACCGGCATGCGAATTTCGGAGCTATTGGGATTGGCCCTGCATGATTTGAACCTTTCCGACCGGGTTGTTCTGGTGCATGGCAAAGGCAGTAAACAACGCTATGTTCCTTTTGTAGATAGCCTGGACGGCTTGTTTGCCATATATTTGAATCAAACCCGCCCCACTTTGCTAAAACTGAAACAATCGGAATTTGTATTTCTGAATAACCGCGGTGCCAAAATGAGCCGGATGGGGTTTTGGAAAATCCTCCGTCTGGCGGTGATTGCAGCCAAGCTAAACAAGGATGTAACCCCGCATACATTTCGTCATAGCTTTGCCACCCACCTTTTGGAAGGGGGGGTAAATCTTCGCATCGTGCAAGCCTTGTTGGGGCATGCTTCCATTGATACCACACAGATTTACACTCATGTGGATATGCGGCGGCTGATTGATACGCACAAGCTGTATCATCCCCGGGCGTAACAAAGATTAGATACAAATCAAGAGAAATATATGGAGACATTATGAAAACACTACGCATCTTACTAATTCTGCTTCTGGCTGTTTTTGCGCTTAGTGCATGCAAAAAGAAAGCCGTCGATCAAGCTCCCGCTTTGCAAAAAGTCGGCATAACTTTGGATTGGACTCCCAATACCAATCACACAGGTCTTTATGTGGCCAAAGAACTTGGATATTTTACTGCCGCAGGACTTGATGTGGATATCCTGCAACCAGGCCAGGGAGTAACGGATCAGATTGTGGCCACAGGTAAAAGCGCGTTCGGCGTCAGTTATCAGGAAAACGTAATCCGAGCCCGCAGCGAAAGCATTCCTCTGGTTTCCATAGCCGCAGTAATTCAGCACAACACCTCAGGTTTTGCCTCGCTAAAAAGTGCCAATATCAAAACCCCCGGTGATTTTATCGGCAAGCGTTATGGCTCGTGGGATTCACCTTCAGAGCAGGCTATTTTAAAATCTGTCATGGATAATGTCCGTGCCGATTTTAGCTCTGTGAAGATTATCTCAGGTGTTTACGATTTCTTTTCCACCATTGGCAAAGATGCCGATTTTGAGTGGATTTATTATGGTTGGGACGGGGTGGAAGCCAAACGCCGGGGCATAGAGTTTAATTATATTGCCTTGAAGGATTTGAATCCCGTGTTTGATTATTACACGCCTGTTATCATTAGCAGCGAAACCTATCTGGCACAAAACCCCGAGCTTACTGCAAAGTTCATGTCAGCCGTAAAAAAGGGTTATGAATTTTGTATAGCTCAGCCGGATTCTGCGGCTTCAATTCTGCTGAAGCACGTTCCGGAGCTAAACGCAGAACAGGTTCGCCTTAGCATGCAATATCTGGCGAAGGAATATCAGGCAGATGCTCCAAGCTGGGGAATTCAAAAAGCAGAGGTTTGGAAACGTTTTATCGACTGGATGTATATTCAACGCTTGATTCCGCTTAGTGTGGAAGCTGACAAAGCCTTTAGTAATAATTATCTGCCTCAAAACCAGTGAATTCAAGCAGCCCTTCTATAGCCTGCATCTTGGAAGCCAGAGAGCTAAAGAAATCCTTTTTGTTCAAAGGCGAACTTTCCACGGTTTTAGAAGGGCTGAATTTTTCACTTTCTCAGGGGCAATTCATCAGTATCATCGGCCCCAGCGGATGTGGCAAAAGCACCTTTCTGGAGCTGCTTTGTGGCATTACCAGACCGGATAGGGGACAGATATTCTTCTGCGGCGAGGAGATCACCGGCAAAACGGGAATTTTGGGATACATGCCTCAGGACGATCTGCTCTTCCCTTGGCTAACCACCATGCAAAATATCCTTTTACCGGTTCGGGTAAGGGGAGCAAACATGAACGAAGCCAGACAAAGAATAGCTGAGTTAATCCCCCTTTTTGGGCTACAGAATCACCTCAATTATCTTCCTAATCAGCTTTCCGGTGGCCTAAAGCAGCGTGTAGCCCTAATGCGAACCTACATGAGCAGCGCAAAAGTTCTCTTGCTTGACGAGCCTTTAGCCAAATTGGATGCCCTCACCCGCGCCCAACTTCAAACCTGGCTGAAAGAGATTGTGGCCAAGCTTCAGCTCACGATTATTCTGGTTACCCACGATATTGACGAGGCTATTATGCTTTCCGACCGGATAGATTTGATGAGCATTGCCCCGGGCTGCATCTCCGAAAGTATCAACATAGATAGAACCACTACTCATAGCGACTTAGACCTATATAATCTAAAACAACAAATTCAAGCCATGTTTATAGATTTGTAATTATTCAATTGTTCCCAAGCCCTTCCTTACTCTCTCTGTTGCATGTCCCGGCTCATTCTCCCGAACCCTTCCTGAACTTTCTTCAGGTGGTGTTCAGGTGAAGCATGGGATAAGCGAGAGAGGGTAAGCAAGCGGGGTAAAAGCGGCTACTTTCCGCCCATCATGCGTTCCATTTGTTTCATGCCATCGGGGGTGCTCATTTTTTTCATCATCTTTTTCATGTCTTCAAACTGGCGGAGTAAACGGTTGATTTCCATCACACTGCGTCCGCAACCCTTGGAGATACGCAACCGGCGGCTGCCATTAAGAATGTCGGGGCGTTCACGTTCTTTATCTGTCATGGATTGGATGATGGCTTCCACGTGCCTTAGGGCGTTATCGTCAATCTTCATATCTTTGGGTAGTTTAGAGCCCAAACCGGGGATCATGCGGATGATGGATTCCAGCGAACCCATTTTCTTGATGCTTTGAAGCTGCTTTAAGAAGTCGTTTAAGGTAAACTGGTTCTTCATCATCTTGCGTGCCAGTTTCTCTTCGGCTTCCATATCCATGGCTTCCTCTGCTTTTTCAATCAGAGAAAGCACATCACCCATGCCCAGAATGCGGCTGGCCATGCGTTCGGGATAGAAAATCTCCAGATCTCCAATCTTCTCCCCCACTCCCACAAAAGCCACCGGTCGTTCGGTTACAGCTTTGATAGAAAGGGCTGCACCACCGCGGGCATCGCCATCCAGCTTGGTGAGAATTACTGCGTCGAAAGCCAGCTTCTTATAGAATTCTGCGGCTACATTCACGGCATCCTGACCGGTTGTAGAATCAGCTACAAAGAAGATGTAGTCCGGTTTGATATGAGCTTTCAGGCGTGCCACTTCGTCCATCATAACTTCATCAATATGTAAACGGCCGGCTGTATCGAAAATCAGTAGATTGGTATATTCCTTATTTGCTTGAGCCAAAGCGGAATCTGCGATTTTTATCACATCTTTGGTATCTTCAAAAACCACAGGGATATCTATCTGCTTGCCAAGAATCTTTAGCTGATCAATGGCAGCCGGACGATAAACATCGCAAGCCACCATCATGGGTTTGATGCCTTTCTTACGGTAAAAGGCGGATAACTTGGCACAGGCAGTAGTTTTTCCCGAACCTTGCAAGCCCACCATCATAACCTTGGTGAGGCGATTGTTGTAAACCTTAACTTCAAAACCTTCGGTATCCATAAGGTTGATAAGCTGCTCGTGCACAATCTTTACCACTTGCTGTCCGGGGGTTAAGGATTTTAGCACATCAGCACCCAGAGAGCGTTTCTCCACTTCGGTGATGAAGTTTTTAACAATCTTGAAGTTTACGTCGGCTTCCAACAATGCCATACGAATTTCACGCATGCTGGCTTTGATGTTGTCTTCAGTTAAGTATCCTTTGCCTTTCAGGTTGCGAAAAACCTTATCAAGCCGTTCGGAGAGGCTGTTAAACATAGGTATGTCCTTTTTTTATCTTAAAGCGTTGATGGCTTGTTTGTAGTCTGATGAGGAAAATATGAAAGAAGCAGAAACAAGGATGTCTGCACCTGCCGAAACAAGCGCGGAAGCATTCTGGTCTGAAACTCCTCCATCCACTTCAATTAGAAATTGCAGATGCCTGTCCTGTCTAATCTGGGATAAGTACTTTATCTTATCCAGAACAAACGGGACAAAGGATTGAGCGGAATAACCCGGATTGACGCTCATCATCAAAACATAATCCAATTCCGGTAAAATGCTTTCCATAGTGTTAATCGGTGTGGCAGGATTTAACGCCAAACCGGCTTTGATGCCAAATGCCTTGATCTGCTGAATCAAGCGATGGCTGTGGTGCACAGTTTCCTGATGAAAGCTGATCCATTGCACCCCAATTTCTGCCAATAAGGGCACATGAAAATCTGGATTTGTTACCATCAAATGAACATCTAAGGGTAATTTACTCAAGCGTTTAATGGTTTTGATCAGGGGAAAGCCGAAGCTGAGATTTGGCACATAATGCCCATCCATTACATCAAGGTGAAGCAGATCTGCATGTGCGGCTTCCAAGGCAGAAATTTCTGTGCTAAGCCGCCCAAAGTCCGCTGAAAGCAAAGAAGGGGCTATTTGTGTTTTTTGCATTTGCGCTTAGGACTGCTAATCAGGAAAACCAATTCAGCAATCTCCTCCTGATACATTAATTTGTATTTCTTTAAAATGTCTTTCTTAAGTAGAATCAGTTCCTGCATCCAGGTGTTATTTTGCACCGCCACATACAGAACTTCACCCTCAAGCTTCATAGGGTGTGAACGGCTGGATAAAAGATCTCCCACAACGTTTTTCCAGGCAAGGTAGATATGAATGAAACGCTGATAGTGTTCTCCGCCTATGCTGTAAAGCAGGTTCTCGCTCTGTTTGGAGATAGGAGTAAAAGCCATGACAACAAAATCCGCCATCGATGCATTAAGCGCATCGATGGCAAGATAATTTTTGGATATGGGGATTATTCTTGATTAAAGATAAATCCGAAACCACTAAAGGCAAGGATCAACACAGCCATGGCCACATAGTAAACGGAACCAATGCTTGTTACGGTGCTATCTATTCTGCTCATTAAAATACCGGGCAAAGCAGCAGATAGGACAAATAGCATATAACCGATAATCCGTTTATTGGTGTCCTGACCTTTGAAATTAATCAGGTAAACTGCCAAGAGCATCAAAGCGATAAAAACCAGGCTTGAACCAAGCATAATTCCAATGGCAGCACCAAGGCTAAGTGACGCAGGAAGGGTTATAACACTGGTTCGAATTGCAATAAACACCGGAATAATTAAAGCCAGGGCAATTAGTACGTAACCAGCGATTTTTTTTAACAGGGGCGAAGAATCTTTGGTAATCTCAAAGTGATGCTGACGCTTGCGCATCATGAAATACATCACTGCCACCACGGCCAAAAAGAAAGCTGCATAGGCTAAAATCATCAGCGGTTGCTGCGTAATCATTCCCATCAGGGACAAGGCCCCGATAAACAGAATCAGAGTTATTATCTGTCTGATCTTGAACATCGTATCGGACATGGAAACCTCCATGGTTTATTCTTGTTCTTGCTCTATAACTATATTTAAGGTAGTCTGAATTTCCTTATGCAAACGTACCGGCACGGCAATTTCGCCAAGCTCTTTATAATGTTTGTCCATTTGCAAAGCACTTTTGTGCAGGGTTATACCCTGTTCGGCAATTGCATGAACAATATCATTTTCAGAGACAGAGCCAAACATGTTTCCATGTTCATCCACCTTACGCATGAAGACCAATTTAATGGCAGCTATTTTTTCGGCAAGGATTTTTAGCTCTGCCAGCATCTTTTGTTCTTCATCTGCCATTTTGTTCTGGATTGCGCCAAGCATTTTCATGTTGGCAGGAGTTGCGTAGATTGCTAATCCACGGGGAGTTAAGTAGTTTCTGGCAAACCCGCGTTTGACGTTTATAACTTCGCCTTGCTTGCCAACTTTTTCTATGTTTTTCAGCATAATGATTTTCATGCTGTTGTTCCTCCAGGAATTGAATTTTGTTTACTCAGCCACATGTCTGCAAAGCCGATCAGGACAAGCAGAACATTGGCATACAGGGTGATTATGATCATAAAAATGCTCAGGACAAAGCGGTTTGCAAAGATCAGTTTCATTTTCTGAGTAAGCACCGCAACACCCTGTAACAGCGGAATCATACATAACGCGATGAGCGCATTTACAAAGAGCATTTTTGTGGGTTGAACTAAATATAGGGGAATAATGCCAATAATCAAAAGATTATACAAGCCCGGAAAACGCATGTTCTGCAAGGTGTTTGGAATGTGCAACAGCTTTTGAAAGATTGCATAACCTATAAGCAATGCTAATCCCTGAGACACAATCCACACAGCAGGCATAACTGATTTCCACAATGGCATTGTTTGTTCAATTGCGGCATTATCCATCAGTTGCGGCAATTGCTGCTTCATTGCTAACATCCCCCGGTCAAACACCTGATTGTGGTAATCTCCAAATAGGTAAGCACGTCCCAGGCCATAAGCCACTATCACGATAAAGGATATCATGAAAGCTTCGCTTAACACATGGTTGCGCTTTAAAACACTTAGAAATACACCAGTGGTAAGCCCCACTCCAGCTATAGCATCCAAAGCCATAAGCCGGGTGGAAATATCCGTATCCATAAATAGCATTATGGCAGGAACCGCAAAGAACAGCATAATCGCCTGAACAGGCTTTATCAAACTGACTCCAATTGTCCGTGCCATAAAAACAAACAGCAGGATTAACCCCATAAATGGGCTTAACATGCTTAGGGCACCAATAATCAGGGGATAAAGCAGCATGCTACTCTATAACGTAGGCAATCAAGGCCATCTGACGAGCGCGCTTGATTTCGGCAGTAAGCTTGCGTTGATGCTTTGCGCAGGTTCCGGTAAGGCGTCCGGCTTCAATTTTGCCTACATCGGAAGTGAATTGGCGCATAATATCCAGGTTCTTGTAATCAATCTGGATTTCCTTGTTGGCGCAGAACTTACAATATTTCTTGCGAGTGAATTTCTTTTTTCTGTCGGTCATATTCATAATAGTTTCATCTCCTAAAAGGGAACATCGTCGCTGGTGGCATTGTGAGGTGCGCTTTCTTCGGGAGGAAGCGGAACATCTTCATCTGGAGCAGCTCCACCTTCACGTGGTTTCCATTCCAGGGTTTGAATCATTTCCACTACAACTTCGGTGGTTTTGCGGTTTACGTTGTTGTTATCTGTCCAATTGCGGGTGTCGATACGACCTTCCACAATTACAGCACTACCTTTGTGAGCCTGATTGGCCACAAATTCTGCCCATTTGCTCCAGGCAACACATTCAATCCAGCTTGTTACTTTCTGCCACTGATCTGACTCGTCCTTGTAATTGCGGTCATTGGCAATAGTGAAACGCACAACCGGAGTTCCCTTCGGAGTGTATTTCAGCTCGATGTCGTTGGCGATTCTACCACTAACGATGAAGTGGTTTAGACGCGGAAGCTTCAAATCGGCCATAGTATCCTCCTTATCAGCGTGCCACAAACATGTGGCGCAGGATGTTTTCGTTGATGTTGAACAAGCGTTTCAGGGGTTTTACGGCCTGAGTGTCCAGCTTGAAATAATTCACGTAGTAGTAAGCGTCCTGAACTTTTTCTATTGAGTAAGCAAGCATGCGCTTTCCCCAGGGATCGGTCTTGATGATTTCGCCACCGTTTTCCCGCAACAGGGTCAATATGCTTTCGTTCAAGCTATTGGCTTCATCGGCGTTTAAACGAGGGTTTAGGATCACCATCAGTTCATAATCCTTTGTCATTATTTTTCCTCCTTTGGACTAATGATTCCGCCACTAATAGCAGCGGAATAGGATTTTTTCCATATACTATATTCATTCAACACTTGGTTGAAATCATATTTAATAAAGGTGTCAACAAACTTGGCCGCAAGGGCAATTACTGGCCTCAGCCGGTCAATTTCATCATCACCAAATTCACTTAGGACATAATCAGCCATTGGCTCATTTGCGTTTTTGCCAATGCCAATGCGAATCCTCTTTAGCTGATCTGGAGCTAAAACCGTAAACAATGATGCAACTCCATTATGGCCGCCATCACCGCCTCCGGCTCTTATCCTTATTTGGGCAGGTTCCAATTCCACATCGTCATAAATCACCAGCGTCTCCCCTATCTTCCACTTCTGCATTGCTTCTTTCAAAGCCGTTCCAGAGCGGTTCATATAGGTTAAGGGCTTAATCAGCACCGTTGAGCGGGTGGCAATGTAATCAAAGTCTTTGGCCTTTGCCCAGTTCTTATCATGCTCAGCAGCCCAGCGATCCAAACACATAAACCCAACATTGTGGCGGGTTTTTTCGTATTCACCCGTGGGATTGCCAAGCCCGATAACCAGCTTCATGCAATAGAGTCTTTAGGCTTCGGTGGGAGTCTCGGCAGCAGCAGCTTCTACAGGGGCTTCTTTCTTCTTGGGATGCACTACCACAAGCGCGATATCAGCATGGTCTTTCACGGTCCAGTTTCCCTTGGGTAAGTCTCTGACATGCAAAGAATCACCAACTTTCAGCTCGCTTACGTTAAGCTCCAAATCATCGGGGATATCAGTAGCTTTGCAGTTAATTTTAACATGTCGCTGCAAAACGTCCATCATTCCGCCTTCTTTCAGCCCGATTGCTTCACCCACATATTTAATTGGGATTTCCAATTCCATTAAATCATCTTTGGAAACTATCAAAAAATCAGCGTGTAAAAAACCGCGGGTAACAGGATGTATCTGCTTGGCTTTCAGGATTGTGTGGTATTTTTTACCATCTACTTCAATTTCCCAGAAGCTAAGTTCGGCAAAGCTCTTTTTATACAATTGAGTAAACTCGGCCTTATTCAGGGTTATGGATAAGCTTTCCATCTTTGGGCCGTAAATTACGGCAGGGATGCTTCCACCGGCTCTTAGGGTGGTCAGGTCTGATTTTCTCACCGTGTGTCTTGGCGTGGCATTAAGAGTAAATATCATTTATACCTCCATCTCTTATATACTATCTAAATAAAATACTTATTGATTCTTCAATGTGAATCTTCTTTATCGCAATCGCCAGCATTTCTGCAATGGACAACTGCACAATTTTGTTACATTTTTGCTTTTCTTCATCCAAGGCAATGGTATTGGTAATAAACAGCTTTTCAATCGGCGATGCCTGCAAATTATCCACTGCATCACCGCTTAAAACGCCATGCGTGCAAGCGGCAAATATTTTCTTTGCCCCTTGATCCTGTAAGGCTTTGGCCACTTTTATCAAACTACCGCCGGTGTCAATAATATCATCGAACAATATGGCTGTTTTGCCACAAACATCACCGATAATATTTAACAATTCTGATTTATCATCATTTCCGCTACGGCGTTTATCACCAATGGCCAGGGAGCAATTCAAGCGTTTTGCCAAAGCCCGGGCTCGGTTTGCACCGCCTGAATCGGGTGACACCACCACTATATCTTCCATCTGCATAATGCTTTTAAAATAGCGGGCAAAACTGGGGATTGAAAACAGGTGATCAACCGGTATATTAAAAAACCCCTGAATCTGCTCGGCATGCAAATCCACCGTTATTACCCTGTCTGCACCTGCCACCGTAATCAGGTCTGCCACCAGTTTTGCCGTGATTGGCACCCTTGGCTGATCCTTTTTATCGGAACGGGCATAGGCATAGTAAGGGATTACACAGTTTATCCGCTGAGCCGAAGCACGCTTTAAGGCATCTATGATAATCAGCAAATCCATCAAGCTATCGTTTACGGGATAACTGGTTGGCTGAATTATAAATACATCTGCTCCACGGACATTGTCATTAATCTTAACAAAGGATTCATCGTTCGAGAATTTAAACAAATCAATATCCCCCAGAGGAATTCCCGCATGACGGGCTATTTCCTCGGCTAAGGGACGGTTGGCATTACCGGTGATCAGCTTAAGTTTCGAAAACATTATTTCTTATCTCTTTTTCCTATGTTATTGGTGCTTGCTAACTGTGTGCCGGTTTAATCTGCTTTATTTGCACACAATTAACTCTCTTTCATATAGATACGTTTTCCCTGCCTCGCACTTTATTGGCAAGTCTTACAAAGATTTTACAAGCCTGCTTTTTGTCAAAGCATATTTCGTGCAAGTTGCAGTTTCAGCTATATTAAGACCAAGAGTCATTTGCGCTTTTCCCCTGAATTATGCCTGGAGTCATAGCTTTTAAAGCAGCAGTAAATGGGGGATTTTATCCCTCATTGTTTGTTATACAGTGCCGCCGGTTCCAAACCGGCTGATACAACAGGATGCAATCCTATGTTATGAAAGGAGGGAGAGCTAAAGCAGGGTTGATTCCCGAAGTGGCAGGGTATGACAAGCTGACAAATGTGATGTAAGTTCGGTAAGTGTGGAGTCGTTTCAGCCTATCCCAAGTTCATGGTTATCTCCAAATTTTCAGGGCTGAAAGGACTACACACGGCTCTCGCCGGCTATGGCACGTAAGGACTACACACGGCTCTCGCCGGCTATGGCACGTAAGGACTACACACGGCACTCACCGGCTATGGCACGTAAGGAGTCCTTGCAGCCAAAACAATGAGAGGTAGCTTTAGAACCGGTAGAGGCTGCAACGACTCCTTACTTACAGGGCTCGCTATTGCACGGGGTATGAGCGGCTGGATAGCTTGATGTGAATAGTTACACGGATTTTTTTCAAAGAGAAGAGAGAGTATAGTAAAAGGGCGAAAAGGTGGAAGGGTGAAAAGGTGAAACCAGCCTTAAAGTGGGTGGCAATAGCTGTAAAATGGGATTTGGTTAAGTTAGCTTAATATCCTGCAACTATATCTCCATAACTTGTTCCACCTTTTCACCTTTTCACCTTTTTACCACAGAAAGAGCTTGACTAATTGACAAGTCTTAGGACAGAGGTAAACTGATATTATCTTTTAGGAGAAACTATGAGTAGCATACCTCGCGGAGAACGCCTGATAATAGCACTAATCGGTAAACGTAATGCTGGCAAAAGCAGCCTGATAAATGCCTTGACCGGACAGGAAATTGCCATTGTTTCAGAGGTTCCCGGCACCACCACCGACCCTGTGGATAAGCACTACGAGTTGCTTCCCCTGGGACCTGTTACTTTTTATGATACTGCGGGGGTAGATGATAGCGGCGAGCTTGGGCAAAAAAGGGTTGCCTCTACCCGTAAGATACTATACCGTGCGGATATAGTAATTTTTGTGAACGATGGCACGGTCTTTAATGCTTCCGAGCTGGAGATGTTATCCCGAATTCAGGAAATGGAAATACCGACGGTTGTAGTATTTAACAAAAGCGACATGGGCGAAGCAGACACAAATAATATTCAGTATTGCACCCAGCGTAATATCCCTTATGTTCGGGTATCCACTCTTAGTAAAGAAGGTGTTTTGGCCTGTAAGGAACAGCTTATCAAGCTGGCCCCCAAGTATTTAACCGAAAACCGCATTCTGGCTGGAGACTTGATAAAACCATTTGACCACGTTATCTTAGTTGCCCCGATAGATTCCGCCGCCCCCAAAAGCAGATTGATTTTGCCACAGGTGCAAGTGCTTAGAGACCTGATGGATAACGATGCAATTGTTACCGTGGTAAAAGAGACCGAGCTGCTTGCAGCCTTAGCCATGACAAAAACCAAGGCTAAGCTGGTGATTACAGATTCTCAGGCCATTGAACAAGTGAACCGGGAAGTGCCGCAAGACATTTTGCTTACCACCTTTTCTGTCCTTTTTGCCCGTTATAAAGGAGAGTTGGATGTCTTGCTTACTGGCACAGACAAGCTGAAAACCCTGCAAAATGGTGATAAAATCCTGATTGCAGAAGCTTGCTCGCATCATGTGCAAAAAGATGATATCGGCCGGGTAAAACTGCCCAAATGGCTGCGGGAATATAGTGGTAAAGACTTAGGTTTTGATACCTATGCCGGGCACGATTTTCCCGATAACCTGGAAGAATACGCGGTCTGTGTGCATTGCGGCGCATGTATGATAAATCCCATGGAAATGAACCGCCGCATTGTAGAATGCCATCGTCGCGGGGTTCCCATCACAAATTACGGCATGACCATTTCCCTGGTGCAAGGCGTGCTGGATAGAGTGATAAAACCGCTGCAAATGGCCAAAGCCGGACAGATTTGATGAAAGCCTCGGTGTTGCAATTCCAGCCTCATTTTTTGGATAGGGATTACAACCTTGGCAAAATTGTGGAAATGCTCTGCAATCTGCAAACTGACCTGGTAGTTCTGCCGGAACTAGCCACCAGTGGTTATGCGTTTAGCAGCATTGATGATGTGATTCCCTTGGCTGAAGAAGCAGGAATTGGCCTTTCCTTTAGAGTTTTGGGCGAAATGGCCACAAAAGGTAATTTCAGCATTGTATATGGTTTCCCGGAGTATGACAAAGGGCGGCTCTACAATTCTGCGGCTTTAATCAATCCTGATGGTGAATACTTTGTTTACCGGAAAACTCATCTTTTCTTAAAGGAAAAACTCTGGTTCAGCCTTGGCGACACCGGTTTCAGAGTCTTTGAAGGGAAAAATGGCGTCCAACTTGGCTTGATGATCTGCTTTGACTGGCAGTTTCCCGAGGCTTGCAGAACCCTGGCTTTGAAAGGGGCGCAGATTATCTGTCATCCCTCCAATCTGGTGCTGCCATGGTGCCAGCAAGCTATGAAAACCAGAAGCCTGGAAAACCGTGTGTTTAGCATCACCTCCAACCGCATTGGCAGCGAGGGAACTGCCGATAACAGCGTTAAATTTACCGGAGCTAGCCAGATTCTTGATCCCAAAGGAAATATGCTTTGTTCTTTGGGAGCAAATGACGAAGCGATAGTCTCTTATGAGATTGATCCCCAAACCGCAATGGACAAAAGCATTACCGAAGTGAATGATGCTTTTAAAGATAGGCGTCCTGAATATTACACACTATGAATAAAGACGAATTGAGCCGGGAAATTGCCAGATTACGCGCAGAAATAGAACGCCATAATTTGCTGTATTACAGTTTTGCCAATCCGGAAATCAGCGATTATGACTACGACCAAATGGCCAAACGTTTGCAAGACCTGGAAGCAAAATTACCTGAGGGGAAAACCGTTGCATCACCGCTTAATGCCATTGGAAACGATCTGGCGCAAGGTGCAAAAACTATTCCCCACAAAGTGCGCATGACCAGCCTTGATAATGCCTATTCTCTGGAAGAATTAAATTCGTTTATAGCTAAAACCCAAATAGAATTAGCCCAAAAAACAATATGGTGCGCAGAGCTGAAGATTGACGGATTTGGCATAAATCTCTTTTACGACAAAGGAAATCTGCAATATGCCACAACTCGCGGCAATGGCGTGGAAGGTGAGGATGTTACAGCTAACTTTTCAGTATTGGCAGAAATCCCGCACAGCATAGCTTATCTGTTACCCATAGAAATACGGGGCGAAATATACATACCCCTCAAAGACTTTCTGGCGATGAACGAAATGCGCCGTGAACAAGAACAAAAGCCCTTTGCCAATCCTCGCAATGCCGCAGCAGGCTCTATAAAGCTAAAGAACCCGGAAGAGGTAAAAAGCCGAAACCTGAAGGCCATTTTTTATGCCTTAGGCTATTATGAATCCCCTTTGGAGTCCGGTGGAAAACTAGTAACCGGGCAATTTGAGGTTCTTGATTTTCTACACCAATTGGGCTTTCCCACAAGTAAGCATTTATTGTGCAATTCCTTTGCAGAGGTGGAAGGCTTCTGCAATCAGATGGAAACCATGCGCTATCAATTGCCTTTTGACATTGATGGCATTGTGGTAAAACTGAATGAGCTTGAGCTGCAAAAGCGGCTTGGCTACACAGGTAAAAGCCCCAAGTGGGCAATTGCCTACAAATTTAAACCTGAAATGAAAGATACCGTGCTCGAAGAAGTTAGCTTCCAAGTTGGTCGCACCGGTGCGGTAACTCCTGTGGCAAACCTTAAGCCTGTCCTCATCTCTGGCAGCACGGTCTCCCGGGCTACCCTGCACAACGCTGACGAAATAATCAGGCTTGGTTTGCATCTGGGTGATACGGTGCGAATTGTAAAAAGTGGCGAAATTATCCCCAAAATAATGGAAGTTGACCTTTCCAAACGCCCTCCAGCTGCTAAACCTGTAAAGTTCATTTCCTCTTGTCCTGTTTGTGCCAACCCCCTGGAACGTGATGAAGATGGCAGCATAAACTATTGCCCCAACGCCAGTTGTCCCGCGCAAGTGCAAAGACGCATCGAGCACTTTGCCTCCCGTGAGGCCATGGATATCAGTGGGCTTGGAATCAGCTTGATAGCCAGGCTTTTATCCGAAGACATGATAACAGGTATTCCCGACATCTATCAGCTTGATTATGAAAGAATTGCCAATCTGGACAGGTTAGGCAGTAGATCCGCAGAAAACCTTAAACAGGCCATTGAACAGAGCAAAACCAAAAACTTCGATAAAGTCCTGTTTGCCCTTGGAATAAGGCATATCGGTGCTATTACAGCGCGCAGTCTGGCTTCCTACTTTGGCACGATAGATGATATTGCAAAAGCAGAAATGGAAGATTTACAAAACGTCCCGGATGTCGGTGGAATTATTGCGCAATCTCTGCACAGCTTTTTTATAAACCCCTCCAATCTGGCTTTGATAGCTGCTCTGAAAGCCGCAGGACTTTGTTTTGCTTACCGAAATGACCTTAGTTCCAATGTCCTGGAAGGCAAAACTTTCCTTATTACCGGCACCCTGCCAGGCTACGGCCGCAAAGAAATTGAAGCTCTCATCACCTCTCATGGGGGCAAAATCCTGGGCAGCGTAAGTAAACAGCTTCAATATCTGGTAACAGGTGAAAACGCCGGTTCCAAGCTGGATAAAGCCAACAAATTGGGCACGGTAAAGATCATAAATGAAGCAGAACTCCTGACTATGATAAACGCATGAAAATCCTTAAACGTTACATCCTGAAAGAGCACATCTCACCATTTCTGATCTCGTTGATGGTGGTTACCTTTGTTCTGTTGATAGACCGCATTATAGACCTGCTTAACCTGATCATTGAAAAGAAGCTTCCCCTGCAAACGATTGCAGAATTATTCGGTTTGTCCATGCCCTATATGCTGGCTCTTTCAATCCCTATGGCGGTGCTGGTGGCTACCATTTTAGCCTTTGGCCGGATGAGCGTGGACAGGGAAATTATTGCCATTAAGAGCAGCGGGATAAACGTGTATTCCATGCTTGGCCCCTTATTGGTAACTGCTATCCTGCTAACAGGTTTGATGGTATATTTTAATCACTGGTTTTTGCCCAACACAAACCACAAACTAAAGAACCTGATGCTAAAAATTGCCTACTACAAACCCATGACCATCATTAAAGAAAATGAATTCACCACTTTTATGGATTACACTGTTTTCGCCAAAGGTAACAACGATTCGCTGCTTACCGATGTGCTTATTTACGATCGCAGCCAAAGCCGTTTCCCACGCACCGTGTTTGCCAAAACAGGCAATGTTCTGCAAAAAGACAATGGTAACAGCCTCCAAATTGTGCTGAACGATGGCGAAATGCACGAACGTAACGAAAAAGAAAAGGGTAAGTATCAGAAAACCACCTTTAGCCGCTATGTGATTAATGTGCGCAACCTGGGCAACCGCACGGATTTCTTTGAAACCGGTTACCGCTCTGACCGTGAAATGACATACCCTCAGATAGTGGAATCCCTGAAAGGCAACAAGGCAGAGCTAAAAACCAAACAGGACGAGGTGTTTCGCCTATCTCAAAGATTGGATTTGGCCAAAAAACAGCACCAAAGCTACAGTACCAATGTGGAAGTCCGCCGCCTGCAAAGCATGCAGCAACTGGCATCTGACCGTGAAACAGAACTGGCCGAAATCATCCGCTCGCTGCAAGTGGAATATCATAAAAAGTTCTCCCTCTCGTTTGCCGTCATCATTTTCATCCTCGTAGGTGTGCCTTTGGGTTTAATGACTCGCACCAGCGGAATCGGCATGGCATTTTCTGTGTCTTCCATCATATTTTTAGTGTATTACATTGCCCTTAATGGCGGTGAACAGCTTGCCGATAAAGGTCTGATGCCTCCGTTTATGGCCATGTGGATATCCAACATCGTCTTTCTAATCCTCGCAATTTTGCTGATTAATGCTTCCATAAAGGAAAAAAGGCTGCTGGATATGCCCACCCTGTTGTGGAAGATTAAGAATCTGCGCCATCGCAAAAATCCACCTCCGGACGAGATTGTGCACTGATATGCGTATATTAGACCGCTACGTCCTGCGGGAGTTCCTGCGCACCTATCTGATCATCTTCTTCAGTTTTGCCGTGGTCTTTATCGTTATCGACGTAATTGATAACCTTCCCCGCCTGATCCGCAATGGTGCCACCACCTCTCAGGCCTCCATCTATTACGCCCTGCGTCTGCCCTATCTGATTGTGTTAACCTCTCCGGTTACCGTGCTATTAACCGGCCTGTTCATGATGAATGCGCTTTCCAAACACAACGAAAGCATCGCCATCCGGGCTGCGGGAGTAAGCATCAAACGCACCATGCTACCTCTGTTTGGTATTGGCTTGCTGGTTAGCCTTGGCATCGCCGTGATGGGAGAATATCTGCTCCCCTGGGCAGAAACCACCAAAAACTATGTTTACAATGTGCAAATTAAGGGCGAGCAGCCTGATGATCAGATGCTGAAAGCTCGTATCAACTATCAGGGCAAGGCAAACGACTTCTATTACTTCGGCTTTTTTGATGGCTACAAAAATAACCTGAAAATCATTGATTTAACCCGTATTGACTATAAAACAAAGCAAATCACCGAACACATCACCGCCAGTTCTGCCGATTGGAATGGCAGCCGTTGGATTATCCGCGATTGCGAAATCCGCCGTTTTGCTGGTGGGAAACAGGTTTTTTATGTCCATTACCCCGAAACGAATCTGGCAATATTGGATGTGCAACCTCAGGATTTTATCCGCATCACCCAGAAAACTCTCTCCTTAACATTTTGGGAATTAAAAGACTACATTAGACGCATTAAGAAGCTGGGAGACGATCCCTCACGGGAAGTGGTGGATTTGCACATGAAGCTGGCTTTCCCGCTCACAAACCTGATCGTGATCTTTTTCTTTATCCCCATTGCCACCTCAAATGTCCGCTCCAAAGGACGTGGCTGGGTAGTTATGCTTGGCTTGGTGGTCTGCTTTGCTTATCTGATTGTGGTGCGCGTCAGCCAAAGCCTTGGCTACAATGGAGTTATTCACCCTGTTTGGGCTGCTTGGGTGCCAAATGGCATTTTCACGCTGCTTGGCCTGGGTTTCTTGTATAAGGCCGAGATATAATCCCTTCATTTTGGACAAGGGCATCCATGAAGAAACTACTTATTACAATAGTGCTTTGGGCAGCTCTGCTGCTACATGCACAAGAGGGTAAATTCGTTTATGCATACATTCGTTCATATCCGCAGACCGTTGAGCAAGGAATAACCGCACCAATCCGCTGGAGCAAAACTGATTGGCTGATAGCTGCAAGTGCTGCCGGAATTGGTGTTAGCCTATATATCTTCGACGACGAAATAAACAGCTTTACTTCAGATAACAAAACCCGTTTCACCTCCGACCTCAGCCTTTTCGCCAAGCAGTTTGGCGAAGGCAAATACATCCTCCCTACCATCTTTGCCACCGGCATTGCAGGAATAGCCTTAGGCTCAGATAAAACTACCGACACCGGTCTCTTAGCACTAAAAAGCTTTGTTCTTGCCAATGGCACCGCTCAAGTATTAAAATTCGCCACCCAACGCAAACGCCCCAACTCCGGTAAAGGCAAAGAGTTCTTTAATGGCAGTGGCTTCCATAAAAACCGTGAGTCTTTCCCCTCCGGCCATGCCACCGTTGCCTGGTCTGTTGCCCCTATTATTGCAGCTCAATACCGTGAAAGCGCGTGGGTTCCGCCCCTGGCTTATGGCCTTGCCACCCTCACCTCCTGCTCCCGGGTTCACGATAACAAACACTGGGCAAGCGATGCCTTTGCCGGCTCCCTAATTGGCTACTTTGCTGCCAAACTAACTCTCTCCACCACTCCCCGCTTACAGCTTTACCCCGGCACAGACGCAAATAGCATCAGCTTTAGATGGGAAATGTAAGCTGACTTAGCCATCTCCATCTACGTCTCCAATAGAGGAGATACCGTATATAGTTTGACCTGGTGGGCGTGTCTCAATTCTATCTGGCGAACTAAGATCAACATTTTGCACATAGAAATACATATATCTGGTGCTGTTACTTAAATCAGGTATTGTATCCCCAATCATAAGATCATCAAAATTGTCTCCATTTATATCATCATGCCCCTCATCCAGCTTCTGGTTCTTTCCAATGCAGCCGATCTTGAGCTGAAAAAAGGTCTATTTTGCCTGGGAAGATTTTGATAGATCGCCTCTCTCCGCAGAGCTTCTGGCTAAATTCACCGGTAACAAGCTGTTTCGCCTAACCTATTACGGCATGGCACAAGAGCAGAATGATAATCAGCTTGGCAACAATACGGCAGATTTAATAATTAGTGTTCCGGCTGGTTTTGAGCGTGATCTCATAAATCGGATGCCTGTTACGGTTCAGCTTCGCATCAATGCCATCGATGGTGCTGCGGGAGGCTTAATCTCTGCCTACAGCAGCAAGATTATTAATAACTTTTACACGCGGGACTTGCTTCAGACTGAGTCCAAGCAAAAATTTACTGAAACCAGGTATCTGTATAACCCGGGGCTGAACTACAAAAACTATATGATTCCCGGAATCCTGGTTATCCTGGTTACGGTTATCGGCTTGCTGTTAACCGCACTAAACATCGCCAGAGAAAAAGAGCTTGGGACAATTGAGCAAATCAATGTAACTCCTATTAAAAAACACCAATTTATCTTGGGAAAGCTGATTCCTATGTTGATTATCGGACTGGGCGAATTTATGCTGGGAGTGCTGATTGCGCGGCTTGTTTTCCATGTTCCTTTTGTGGGAAACCCCTTGGTAGAGTTGGTTTTCTTAATCCTGTATCTGGGTGTGATGTTAGGGATTGGCCTGCTCATTTCTACCCAGGCGCAAACCCAGCAGCAGGCTATGTTCATCGCCTTCTTCGTGATTATGGTCTTCGTTTTCCTCTCGGGACTCTTTTCAGCCGTGGAAAACATGCCACATTGGGGTCAGATTTTGTCCAACTTTATTTCTATCACATACTTTATCCGCGTTACCAGAAGCATCCTTCTAAAAGGAGCAGGTTTTTCCGATCTCTATCCAGAGCTGCTGATCCTGATTGGATATGCCATCACCGTAAATGCAATTGCCATTGTGGCTTATAAAAAGACAACGGGCTAGACACACTCCAAACACTTGAATTACAATAGTTAATCAGGGTTTTTCATTAGCTATTTCATCTGGCAAGGTTGCTCTTTCTAACTTACTCTATTATAGTTATTTGCTTATCCTCTTGAGCCAAACCAAAGATTTTCTTGCGAGCCTGACAGGTGCTGTATGGCTGCGGTTAGAGAGGGTGAGCAAGAGGGAAGGGATGAAACTTTAACTGCTTCAGCTCTCACTGCATAGTTCTCACGGTAAAGCTCTCACTTTTTTAGCACTCTCACTTTTCGATTGACAAGAAAGCCAAGTTGATTAGATTGTCTTCAGATTAGCAGAACATCGAAGAGACTGCTAACAACTAAAGGTGGAGACAGTGAAAAAGAATCAGTTACGAATCAACGACACTCTTACTGCGCTTGTGGATGAATACATTCACAGTTGTGAGCCGGTGTCCTCACGAGTGCTGAACGAGAAATATCTGAAAGAGGTATCTTCCGCCACCTTGCGTCTGGATTTGCTAAAGCTGGAACAGATGAATCTGATCACCCAGCCTCACACTTCTGCGGGCAGGATACCGTCCATCAGCGGTTACCGCACCTATCTTGAACTAGTGGACGCAGAGCATGACAAAATCAGCTATCCGCGCATGGATTTGTTGCGTGAATTATTGATTCAAAACTATAAAGACACTCCCCGCGCCTTACATTATATAATGCAAAACCTGGCCAAAGAGACAGATCAGCTTTCTTTTGTGGCAGAGCCTGAAGTATCCAGCGGCTATCTGGCCAAACTGGATGTGTTTGCCATTGGTGAGAGAAAGTTTATCTTTGTGATGAGCCTGGATTCGGGGTTGGATAAAACAGTTATTCTAAAGTGCGATAATGAGCTGACTGAATCGCAATTACGCAAGCTGGTGCGGTATTTGAATGACGAATTGGTAGGTTTACAGGTGTATGACATTGCTAACCGCGTGTTGATTGAAATGCGTGATAACACCGATAATAGCCTGGTCGGCCATTTTTTGACAGAGCTACATAAAGCCTTTGTGGAAATTAGTGATTTCTTTATCCACTTTGATGGCAGTATCAAGTTTTTGGAACAACCGGAATTTGATTCCAAAGAGAATATTTTAAAGTTTATGAGTTTGATCCAAAGACAGGATTTTCTTTTGAATACAATGCGCAATCACGAGGCAAAAAAAGAAGTGAATGTGATTATGGGTGAAGATTTTGCGGGAGGTGACTGGCTGAATTTTGCCCTTATCTATTCTCGTTATGAGGTTTTTGGCATTCCTGGATACCTTGGGGTTTTAGCCCCCTTGCGAACTGATTACCGCAGGCTTATCCCCCTGATTAGAGACGTGGCGCGAACGATTACCAACACTACCAAACGGGGGATGATAGTTCCCCAACAGGAGACAAGAAAGTGAGCAAATATAAACAGGATAAATTGACTACTGAGAACCCTGAAAAGATTTTAACCACCGAACCCACCGAAGGCACCGAAGATTTAGAAGTGATTGATAGGGTTGCGGTTTTGGAAAAAGAACTTGCGGAATGGAAAGATAAATATCTGCGTAGCATGGCAGAATTTGAAAATTTCCGCAGACGCAGTAATGCTGAAAGGGCAGATTGGATCCGTATGGCGACTCAAAAACTAGCGCAGGATATTTGCGATGTCTGTGATAATTTTGAACGTGCAATGCTGCAAGCCAGCGCAGAAGAACTGGAAACACCTTTTGGAAAAGGGGTTGCTATGATAGAAAAGCAACTGATGCAAACCCTGGAAAAAGAAGGAATTAAAAAGATTGAAGCTATGGGCAGGAAGTTCGATCCCGAATTTCACGATGCCTTGGCTCACATACCAAGCGATTTAGAAGAAAACACAGTTGCAGCCATTATTCAAAATGGATATATGATGCATGACAAAGTTCTGCGACCTGTCAGAGTTGCAGTATCAAAAGGTAATAATACTAATATTATGACATCCCTGGAGGAATAAAATGGGAAAAATAATTGGAATCGATCTGGGAACCACAAATTCCTGCGTTTCTGTAGTGGAAGGCGGAAAACCCGTGGTTATAACAAATGCGGAAGGAACAAGAACAACACCCTCCGTAGTCGGATTTAGCAAAGACGGACAGCGTCTGGTAGGCCAATTGGCCAAACGCCAGGCAGTTACCAATCCTACAAACACAGTATTTTCAATAAAGCGTTTTATGGGAAGGTCTTACAACGAAGTAGGCGAAGAAATAAAGCAAGTCCCCTATAAAGTAGTATCTGGATTGAAAGGACAAGCAGCCGTGCACATAGATGTTGATAACAAGGATTTTACTCCTCAGGAAATCTCGGCTATGGTGCTTGGTAAAATGAAAGAAACCGCCGAAGCCTATTTGGGCCAGGCTGTTACCGAAGCAGTTATTACTGTTCCTGCCTACTTTAACGACGATCAAAGGCAAGCTACCAAGGATGCCGGTCGCATTGCCGGACTGGATGTGAAGCGCATAATTAACGAACCCACAGCCGCAGCCCTGGCTTATGGCATGGAAAACAAGAAAGAGCAGAAGGTAGCCGTTTACGATCTTGGTGGTGGCACCTTTGATATTTCTATTCTGGATATCTCGCAAGGTGTGGTGGAAGTGCTTGCCACCAATGGCAATACACATCTGGGTGGGGATGATTTTGATAAACGGGTGATAGACTGGATTTTGGAGCAATTCAAAAAACAGGAAGGCATGGATTTGTCCAAAGACCCCATGGCTATGCAACGTTTGCGCGAAGCAGCAGAAAAAGCTAAAATTGAGCTTTCGGGAACCCAAACCACCAACATTAATCTGCCATTTATCACTGCCGATGCCACTGGCCCCAAACACCTTAGCCTAGATCTGTCTCTGGCCGAATTTAACCGCCTGACCCAGGACTTGGTGGAACGGACGCTTGGCCCCTGTTTGAAGGCTTTGCAAGATGCCAAACTGAATACTTCCGATATCCAAGAAGTGTTGATGGTGGGTGGCAGCACCCGCATTCCCGCAGTTGGTGAAGCCGTGGAGAAATTCTTTGGCAAAAAAGTGAATCGCAGCCTTAATCCCGATGAAGTGGTTGCTATTGGTGCATCTATACAAGGTGCCATACTTTCCGGTGATGACAAGGTATCTGATGTGCTGTTGTTGGACGTAACCCCGCTTTCCTTGGGGATTGAAACCCTGGGCAGCGTGATGACCAATTTGATTGACCGCAATACCACCATTCCCACTAAAAAGAGCCAAATCTTCTCTACTGCGGCAGATAACCAAACCGCTGTTACTATCCATGTGCTCCAGGGCGAAAGACCGATGGCAACAGATAACAAGTCCCTGGGACGCTTTGATCTGGTTGGAATCCCGTCTGCACCACGTGGCCTGCCACAAATTGAGGTTACCTTCGACATTGATGCCAATGGCATTCTGCACGTATCCGCAAAAGACAAAGGCACCGGTAAAGAGCAATCCATCAAGATAGATCGCGCCGGAGACATCAATAAAGAAGACATTGAACGCATGATAAAAGATGCCGAATTGCACGCCGAAGAGGATAAGAAACGCCAGGAATTCATCACTGCCAAGAACGAACTGGATGCCTTGATCTTCAGCACCGAAAAGAGTCTGAGCGAACATGGCGACAAGCTGGATGAATCAGACAAGAGTGAACTGGAAGCTGAGCTGAAAACAGCCAAAGAAAGGCTGGAAAAGGCTACTGACACCTCGGAGTTAAACAGCATCAAAGAAAACCTGGCTAAAAAAGCCCAGAAACTGGGTGAGATTATCTACGCCAATATGCAGCAACAACAAGGTGCCGGCGGAGCAGGCTTTGATCCCAATGCCGGTGGCTTTAATCCCGAGGACTTCGCTCAGGGACAACCCCAACAGGAAGCTCCCAAGCAGGATGGCCCTATTGATGCCGATTTTGAAGTGATGGATGATAAGTAGAGTGAGAGCTGCGCAAGTGAGATTG
>DIXL01000034.1:77108-98875 GCA_002428685.1 Cloacimonetes bacterium UBA6081
AAGTGAGATTGCAAAGTGAGAGCTGAAGCAGTGAGAATTTCAAAGAGATAGATTGAATAGTTACACGGATTATACGGACTGAACGGATGAACATGGATAAGAGAATTCTATCCGCGGGATTACGTCCAATCCGCTAAATCTGTGTAACCTTTATTGTAAAGAAGGAGATTTAGTGGCAAAAAGAGACTATTATGAAGTTCTGGGTGTGGAAAAATCTGCCGATGATGCAACCATAAAAAAAGCCTACCGCAAGCTGGCAATGCAGTTTCATCCGGACAAAAACCCGGATAACAAGGAAGCAGAAGAGAAGTTTAAAGAAGCCAGTGAAGCCTATGAAGTGCTGAGTGATAAAGATAAACGTCAGATTTACGATCAATATGGTCATTCCGGATTGGAAAGCCAGTTTGGTAGTGGTGGGTTCAACTGGGAAAACTTCACTCATCGGGGTGATCTCAATGACATCTTTGGAGACAGCTTTGGCAGCATCTTCGAACATTTGTTTGGAGGTGGCTTTGGAGGTCGCAGCAACCGCAGCCCAAACCGCGGGGAAGACCTGCAGATTGAGCTTTCTCTTTCTTTGAAAGAAATTGCCAATGGGGTGGAAAAGACTATAAAAATCGGCACAAAAGAATCCTGCGACAAATGTAATGGCAGCGGGAGTGCAGATGGAAACACCGAAAGTTGCTCGCAGTGCCGTGGGACAGGACAGGTGCGTCAGACTCGCCAATCCCTTTTTGGACAAATGCAAACCATAGCCGAATGCCCTTCTTGCCGGGGCGAAGGCAAAATAATTAAAAACAAATGCCCCAAATGCTACGGCGAAGGCCGTATGGGCAAAGTGAAAGAGATTAACGTTAAAGTTCCGGGCGGCGTGGAAGAAGGACAAATGATTCGCCTGCGTGGCCAGGGAAATGTAGGTCCCAGAAGTGGCCAAAGAGGCGACATCCTGGTGCTTATTCATGAAAAGCAGGACGACACCTTTGAACGTGAAGGCAATAATATCATTTTGGAATACCCGGTTAGTTTTTCGCAAGCTGTTTTGGGCGACGAAATCATAGTCCCCACCCTCAGCGGTTCGGTAAAAATGAAAATTCCTGCCGGAACCCAAAGTGGAAGATTATTCCGGCTTAAGGGTCAGGGAATCCAAGGTTTAAACAGCTATTCCAAAGGTGATTTGATTGTCCGGGCTATTGTTGTAACCCCAAACAAGCTATCCAAGGAAGAAACCGAATTATACTCCCGACTGAAAGAATTTGATCATAAACGTGAATTGAAGCCTGGAAAAGGCTTTCTCTCGAAATTGAAAGAATACTTTTCGTAAGATATCTTGTTGTCGATACACAAAATTTACCTATCTTGTGTTGAGGAGATGTTATGCCTACAATAAGCATGTTTTATGGTATAATCGTGAGGATGTACTGCGCTAATGCGGAACGTGAGCCGCCCCATATCCATGTTTATTACCAAGACCATACTGCTGTATATGATTTTATTGCAGGGAAATATATAAAGGGTAAGCTGCCATCCAAACAGAATAAATTATTGTCTGCCTGGTGTGAGATTCATCTGGATGATTTGAAGGCAGATTGGCAATTAGCAAGTGGTGGAGAACTTCCATTGCCTATTGATCCATTAAGGTAGTAATTATGCGAAATTTATTGACAGTAAATCCCAATAAAGACTTTACAATAGAACTTGTTTACAGCCCTTATCAGAAGCGACTTTTTGACGTTAAACCGTTATTGTCAAAAGGCAAGTTTTGCGACCTTAAAAACTGGAAAGTCTTCAAGCAAGTTAGAGTGAGTTTTGATACAGTAAGTTGGAATAACGGAATGGACATCTGCCCCGATTTTCTTTATGAAACAAGCATCAAGATAGACTGAACTTTTTATGCCCTCATATTTCGTCCCTTCATTGACTCGAGATACACAACTTGTAACCTTGGAAGGTGAAGAATTCCATCACCTTAGCCATGTAAAACGGATCAGCATGGGACAGGATGTTAAGCTAAACAACGGCAGTGGGATTATTGCTGACGGCAGAATCAAAGCTATTACCAAACGTGATGCTGAAATTGAGATTGTTTCGATCTCTGTGCAAAATGCTATCATACCACAATTTGCCATAGCCTTTGCCCTTCTAAAAAACCGACATGATGAATTGCTGATAGAAAAGTGCACCGAATTGGGAGCCAGGGCCTTCTTTCCTCTGGTAACAGAGTATAGCGTTAAAACCCCTTCTTCAAATACGCTAACCCGTTATGCAAAGATTGCGCTGGCAGCCATTAAGCAATGTGATAATCCCTGGTTGCCGCGTGTCTATCCTGTCCAAACTTTGGCGGAAACAATACAAAGCATAATTAGCGATAGCTTTACACCTGTATTATGTTCGGAGCAAAGACCAGAAAGTGGCATTAGCGGTCTTGATAAGCAGATTCAACCATGTTTTTTGATTGGCCCGGAAGGGGGATTCAGTCTCTCCGAATTTGCGTATTTAAACTCGCAGAAAGTCCCAGCAATTTCAATCTGCCACTTGATTACCAGGGCAGAAACGGCTGCTATTGCCGTATCAGCGCAATTCCTTGCCAACAGAGCTTAGAACAACCTTTAGAAACTCTTCTGGTTTATCAAAATGATAATCCAAAACCAAAGCTCTCAAACGCGTAGCAATGCCAGCATGTCTGGCCAGTTTCATAATGTCCTTTTGGGTGCACAAAATCAGTTCAGGCATTTCGCTATTCAGGTCTTTCAATACTTGTGCCTGTGGAAAAGCATAATGATCGGGATAAGCATAATGCCTGCTATAAACCAATCCTACTGCCTTCACGCTGGATTCGAATGAATCCGGATGAGCTATTCCCGAAACCAGCACCAGCCTTTTTCCGATCAGACTTGTCAGCGGATAAACATTTGCTTTGGCATCCACGCACTCGTGGGGTTCACTACAAGCCCCAAATACTTTGGATCCTGTTTTAAGTAAGTCTTGCATCCATTTGGCTCTTACAACCTGATTTTGTTTACGGGACACTACGGCAATGGTATGTTCATTCAGTGTTTGCAGGCTTTCCCTAAGGTAACCTGCAGGCAATACAAAGCCATTTCCTATTCCCGTCTCAGCAGCAAAACTTACAATCTCCACATCCCGGTGGACTTGGACGTGCTGCAAGGCATCATCCATGATAACTACCTCGGTAGCAGGATAACTTTTGAGCAACAACCGGATTGCTTCCTTTCGGTTGCGTCCCACCACTACAGGAATGCCTTTTAATGCAGAGGCAATCATCCAAGCTTCATCTCCGGTTTGTTCAGCCGCATAATGCAGGCCTTGGGAATCATTAATCAAAGTTGGTTTGTGTTCAAATTCCCCTTTGTAGCCCCGATGCGATACCGCTACCCTTAATCCCTTTTCCTGCAACATGTTGGCCAGAGCAATGGTCAATGGGGTTTTGCCCGAACCACCACTAACAATATTCCCGATACTAATAACTTTGCATGGTGCATGATAAGCTCTTCCGCTATAATAACGTCTGCAGGACTTCTGCAACGTTGCATACAAAAGACCCACCGGATAAAGAGCATAGCTTAGAGCAGAGTGCTTCAACAAGTGGGTTCTAATCAAATTGTTTAAATTCATGGATTCAGGCGAGTTTCAATCAGCTCCACCAGTTTTTCGGTATCAAAAGGTTTGAACAACACATCCTTCAAGCCATCCACTTTAGCACGTACCAGGACATGGTTGGGATCGTAACCAAAACCGGTCATCATAATCACTGGAATGTTTTCATCATAGTCCTTGATGCGCCAGAATAGTTCGTAGCCATCCATATCCGGCATGGCAATATCTGTTACCACCAGGTCCACCTGGCCTTTGATAATTTCCTGCATGGCTTTCATCCCATCGGGAAAGGTTAGTATTTCCCACTCAGGTTTTAGCAGTGCTATGTCTGCCTTCAGGTTTTGAACCAATTCTTCTTCGTCATCCACAATACAAATTACTTTTGGCATGGCTATATCTCTTGTCCGGTAATTATCTTCAGGATTGCGGCATACTTATCACGGGTTTTGGCTAACACTTCTTCTGGCAATTGGGGTGCGGGAGGAGTTTTATCCCATTCAGTAGCAGATAGATAATCCCGGATAAACTGTTTATCATAACTTTGGGGACTTTTCCCCATTTCATAATCTTCCAAAGCCCAAAACCTGGATGAATCGGGGGTTAACACCTCGTCAATCAAATAAATCTGATTACCAATTGTGCCAAATTCGAACTTCGTATCTGCCAAAATTATCCCCTGCTTTAGCAGCAATTCATGTGCAAAACTGAATAATTCCACAGCTTTATCCCTGATATATACTGCAAGAGGTTCATCCATTCGGCTCATAAATTCGCGGTAACTAATATTCTCATCATGGCCGTTTTCCACTTTGGTGCTGGGTGTAAAAAGGGGATGTAAAAACTTTTGGCTTTCTTGCATGTCTTCGGCTATCAGCATTCCGCCAATTGTATTAGTCCGGCTGTATTCGCTCCAGGCCGAACCACTGATATATCCACGGACTATGCATTCAAAGGGTAAAACGCGTGTCTTCTGAACAAGCATACTGCGATCCTGCAAATAGTCCTTAAAAGGATGCAGTTCGGCGGGATAATCTTCCACTTGGTCCGAGATTAAATGATTGGGAACTATGTCTTTGGTTGCTTTAAAGAAATGAATTGAAATGGCATTCAAAATCTTGCCTTTATCGGGAATTGGATCAGGAAAAACGACGTCGAAAGCAGAAATGCGATCGCTGGTTACGATCAGCATTTTATCCCCCAGATCGTAAATATCACGCACTTTCCCTTGACGGCTTTGCTGAACTATATTCAGTTCGCTAATCTCTTTGTGCATCTATGTCTCCTTACCATTTCTTATGTTAGCGGCTAACCTGTTAACCTGTTAACTTTTTAACCTGCTAACCTGTTAACCAAAAAATCATATATTATTCGATTTTCGTCCACAATATCCAAGTTCACTGCAAGAGACTCATTTTGACGAAACTCTGTATTGTCAACCGGAAAATGAAATTCCCTTCCCATAAATATGCAGAACTGAATGCAGCCCTTATGGATAACTAACTCTGGACTTTCATATTCCAGGCTTTTAGCCACATATAAAAACTTCAGCCAATCCCGATATTTTATCAGCAATTCAATTTCATCATCCAGCAGCGAGGCTTTGGCAAATTCCAGCTCATCAAAATACTTAGTTCTTTCTTTCTGCAGCAGTTCCAAAATTCCATTGTCCGGATGTAAATAAGTCTCTTTCAGCAATTTATCCAGTTTCTCCAGGCCATGTTCCTGGATACTTTCTTGGGACGGAGCAATACTTAGGCACCAACCCCTGCATACATTTGCATCAAACTTTGTGCAGGGATAGCTGCTTGTTTCGCAAGCCGGCAGCTTTAAAATGCGGGAAAATACTTCAATCACGTCTGTAAGGAAGAATCTGCTTCTAAAGGGACCTATGTATTGCCAATCTGCATTGGTATGATCTTGGATAGAGGTAAATGGGAATTGATATGCATCAAGAGCCAGATAGGCATATTTCTCCCAAGGCAATATCCGATTCTGATACTCGGGCAAATTCTCTGTCATAAAGCATTTATATTGGATCAAGGCTTCCAGGCTATTCTTGTGGAAATCCCAATTTACTTTTTGGGCTTTATTCCACATTTCATTATGCCATCCACCCTCATCTGCTTTGTCTTGCAAGAACATAAGCTTGCTTTTCAGATTAGCTGTGTAGCCGGAATACAGATATCCCTCTTCGCCGGAAAGGGCAAAGAAAACCCATCCCGGGGGCGATGTATCAAATTGATTCTTTATGTGTTTACTAAAAACTATCTCATTCATGCTACCATTTCTATACAACTACGAAAAATGTCAAAATAAATCCGAGCTAACGGAAAAGGCTTGGCTTAGATTAAAAGTAGTGTCGTGCTATCTTACTTAAGCAGCAAAAAACTATCCATTCCATGGAGGTAGAAACCTTAAATTGGTAATTTCTCCAACTCATTTGTTATGGCCGCCAGAAAACTTTCCGATAGCTTGTTCCAATCCATAACATCAATCAATATTGGCAGGTTAGAGAAGGATAAATCGTCCTTTATGTTTTCCAGGGTTTGCCATTCAATAGCCCTTTCTCCCCTTATAACCAAATCCAGATCAGAATATTTGCGTGCTCTATTTGTTACGCGTGAGCCAAAGGCATATACTTCATAATGCGTAAGATGCCTTCTTAAAATTGCTTTAACCAGCTCCAGGTGTTTGTTCTCAAGATCAATCACTTGTCTTTTCCAATGCGTGATACAGCTCTCTGGCTTTTGAAATAAAACTACAGGCAATTTCGTAAACTTCTTTAGCTTGTTTGCTATCGTAAACATGAACTGATAGATTACGGGCATCACCAAATCTCAGCCAGGCTTCTACATCATCAATCAAACCAATCTTTGCTGCAAAGCGAAACAAATCCTTTCTGCTGCGAGGAAAATCTTCTTCAGTTAGATGATAGTTTTCATTTACCCAGCGTTGGATAAATTTCCAGCATAGTTCATAACAAATCTCAAAATGCTTAATGACTCCAGCTTGTAAACCAAGTCTGGTTACGTCATCCAGCATAGACATCTGGTTTTCATCCAGAACCTTATCCATTAGGTT
Source organism: Cloacimonetes bacterium UBA6081 (assembly GCA_002428685.1). Lineage (GTDB taxonomy): Bacteria > Cloacimonadota > Cloacimonadia > Cloacimonadales > Cloacimonadaceae > Cloacimonas. The sequence goes on from DIXL01000034.1 coordinate 83,805, forward strand.
ACTCATGGATGTTATAGCATTATCCAAAATTTCCATCTTCAACATTGGTTTCTCCCTATGGTTACAATGTAGCGCAAGCTATTTATCTGTCAAATACAAAAAAAACTATTCTGAACTTCCTGCTATATACGAAAGAAGTAAACAAACTCAGTTAACCATACACATCTACTTTTGTTTTATGATTTGCGACGAGGATCGGAGCTAAGATTAGCATGATAATTATGGCGGTTTGGAAACCTTCAATAATATTTGTTGACAGTCAATCGCTATATACGGAAAATGATGCAGGAATTGATTGCATCTGAAGTAAGTCAGTTTTATCAAAATGATAATCAAAACCTAAGAAATTCATGTGGAGGTATCATGAAACACAGGATCAACCTTCTGGTTGCCCTGAGCATACTTGTAGTTTTGGTTTTTTTATTTGGCATCAGTTCTTGTGATAAGGACAAGCCCACTAATGTAACCGAGCAGACAGGCACTGTAGCTGGCACAGTAAGCTCATCTGCAAAAACGTTTCTTCCGGGAGTAACTGTATCTATCGGCAATAAAACCACGGTTACTGATTCAAACGGGAATTTTTCCATAAATGGTATCGCAGTAGGTGCTAATGTCATGGTCAATTTCGAAAAAGTGGATTACGTCCATACTCAAAAAGTAGTTACAGTGCAAAATGGCAGAACAACTTACACCTCCTGCACACTTTTCCCTGCGAGTTATACTACTTTTAGTGCCTCAATGGCACAATCAATTTACGATTCCGGAGCTCTGATTGACCTCCCTGCCAATGCTTTTGAAACTCCTTCTGGAGTAGCATTTACTGGCACAGTATTGGCAGAGCTGAAGTATTTTGATCCCTCAAATGCGGATTGCCTGAATGCCTTCCCTGGCAACTTCAGCGGAGTGCAAACCGATGGCACAGAAGTAATGTTCGAGTCCTTCGGATTCATTAGCGCATCATTCTACGATGCGAGCTATACTACCACAGAATTACAGCTGTCCAGCGGAAAAACTGCCCAAATCACCTATCAGATACCACCGTCTTTACTGTCCAACGCACCAGCAACAATACCCATGTGGTATTATAATGAAACCACCGGAAAATGGATGGAAGAAGGCTCTGCAAACCTTGTTGGTAATCACTACGTGGGTTCTGTGTCGCATTTCTCATATTGGAATTTTGATCACCCCATTCAGATCAGTGACCAATCCACCTTAACAGGGAAAGTGGTGATGGATGATGCAAATAATACGCCAGTCCCTAATGCGCAAGTGGTAGCAAACGGCTTGAATTACAGTGGCTATACCAGAGCCTTTTCTGATGCTTCCGGCATTTTTGAGCTTACCGTAAAGGCAAGCTCTCAAGTTCAGGTGCAAGCTTTTCAGGGTGTTAATAGCTGTAACCCAACAGGTGTAATTGCTACGCCTGCCGGAGGCGGAACAGCAGATATAGGCGAGTTGGAAATGAACAATTATAGCTTCACCATAACCGGGAACTTGGTTAACTCTGCCATGTCACCATACGCAAACGCAAACGGAATGATATATGATCCAAATCCCACAACCAATGAAGAGCTTCATGCCTGGGTTTACACAGATTCTGCAGGTAGTTTTTCCGTGCAAGCCTCAAATACGTCAACCGGTTCTCAAACAAACGCGTTGGTAAGGTTATATTATGATAACGCTTATGTATTTTCATCCCAATTTACGTTGACAATTCCCCAGCCAGGTGAAGTGGTTAATCTTGGGACAGTAATCATGCATCCGGCTGCACACCTGACCGGTAGAGCAAAAGACAACAACGGAACATGGCTGGTAAATCAAGGCATAACTTTCAATAAAAATGGACTATTCACCGAAGGGGCTATGATGCCTACTGTTACCGATGCCCTTGGCTACTTCGATCTGGAAGGACCTGCTAACGTGGTTATCACTGACATGATAGGAACAGCCTGGTTACAGAGTGTTGATTATGTAACCCCAATGATGAATCTTGGCTTCCCAAGCTCGGGACAAACCTCTGACTTAGGAGTTATTACTCTGTCTCCAGCTCCAGGAAAAAAGAAAAAATAACCTCAGAAAGATTGTTGCACATAGGCAAAACAGGAAAGCCATTTTCGCCCTTTGGATAAGCCTTTGTGGGCACTTTTGCAACAGGAATGATAAATGGGGTTAAATTGTCGAAATCAGGATTTTTCTTAAGCGTTTGGTTATTACAACAAGGAAAAGCGTAAAGCCGATCATGAGGGTGGAAAGGGAATTTATGGTGGTGATTGTCCCCCTGCGGATGGTGCCTTCCACATAGATTGGCAGTGTATCAAAGCCCCTGCCGGAGGTAAAAAAGGTGATGATGAAGTCATCAATGGACAGGGTAAAGGCCAAAAGTGCTGCTGCTATAATCCCAGGCAGCATCAGGGGGAATTTAATTTTCCAAAAGATGTATGCTGGTCGTGCACCCAAATCCATGGCTGCTTCCACCAGAGAATAGTTAAACCCCTCCAAGCGGCTTTGAATCACAATCACCGTATAGGAAATGCAGAATGTGATATGGGCAATTAATACGGTAAACATACCTGTATTCACGCGGGTAAAATTGAAGAGCAAAGCCAGTGAGACGCCCATCAAAATATCGGGAATAACCAGCGGAACATAGATGAGGGCACTCATCAGCTTCCGGCCGCTGAACTTTTTGTTCTCCATCCCCAAGGCAGTAAGCACTCCCAAAACAGTGGAGATAAAAGTTGATAAACCCGCGATCACCATCGTATTGCGAAAGGCTTCTTTAATTGTATCGTTTTCAAATAATTGAAAATAGTATTTTAGGGTAAAGCCCCTCCAACCGGTAATTATCTTGGCATTATTGAAACTGAAGATGATTAAAATCAAGATGGGTATATACAGGAACACCATCACCAAACTGAAAGCCGTGAGGTTCATCCCCTGGTAAAATCGAGAGATATTTAACCGCTTCATACCCTTCTGAGCTTTTTGCTGCGTTTGTATAGGGCAAACAAAGCCACTAATAGAATTGCCACAAAGACTAATAGGGTTAAGGACAAAGCGGAAGCCATAGGCCAATTGCGCGGTATATTCTTGATTTTATAGGTAATTACCTGCCCCAAATATAGCGATCGCTGGTTGCCTACCAACTGAGGGATTAAATATGCTCCCAGCGCAGGAATAAAAACCAGGAGTGAACCCGCAAAAATCCCCTCGGCTGCCAAAGGTAAAGTGATACGAAAGAAAGCCTTGATTTCGTTTGCTCCCAAATCCATAGCAGCGTGTAACAGGGTAAAATCCAGCTTCTCCAGAACACTATAGAGGGGAAGAATCATGTAGGGCAAATACACATATACCATTACCAATAAAACGGCAAGATCGGTGCGCATGATTTCCAGCGGTTGATTTATCAGCCCACTGCGCATCAGTAAATCGTTCAGCACACCATTGTAGGACAAAAATATACGCCAGGAAAAAATACGGATAATCAGGTTTGTCCAGAAAGGGATGATGATAAACACCAACAGCGTGTTTTTAACCTTATCCTTTGCCCTGGCAATATAATAGGCAACCGGAAAACCGAGCAAAATACAAAGCAGGGTGGTTAGGGCAGCCAAACGGAAAGACTGAAAAAAAGTGCTTAAGTATTGCAGGTTCAAAGCCTGACGATAGGCCTCCAACGAAAACTCGAACTGGACATCATAGATATCTGGGGTAAGAAAGCTGTAGATAACAACTATAAAATAGGGCACTAAGAAAAACAATATTAACCATATCAGTGCTGGTGCGGTTAACAACCAGGACATCAGGTTGCGACGGCTTTGTGTTTTTTGTGCCCCAGCGTTCAAGGTTTGATTATAATTCCCGTTTCTCATGCCTGATAAGGACGCTTTGAAGAACGTTGGTAATGGTTCACCCCACCATCTGCAAGTTCGTTGAACGAAAGCACATTTTCGGGAATCTGATTGATCAGCCAGCTATCCGTGTCGTGCCAAAACAACCAAACCGGTTCATCCCAATCAAGGGCTTTATCGTCAAAATACACACGTTTATGCTGGCTGAAAACTCTGAACTTCAAAGCCCCCACTCTTACGATGTATTGCGTATGCGAACCTAAATACAGAATGTCCTCAATTGTGCCTTTCAGCACGTTTATATCGTCCTGATAGCGCGGTTTACTGCGGGAAATGGCGATTTTTTCTGGACGCAAAGACAGAGTCAACTCTTGACCCAAGTAGGGAGGAAAATTAAAGGTGCTATCAAGTTCCAAGCTGTTACCGGCTCCATCCGGACACTTTAACTGCACATAGTTTTCTTCAATCCCAATCACTTCACCGGTGATTAAATTGGTTTCGCCGATAAAGTATGCAGAAAAGATGCTGGCAGGACGTTCATAAATGTCATCAGGAGGCCCAGATTGAACTATTTTACCATGATTCATCACAGCTACTCTGTCCGATATACTCATTGCCTCGCCCTGATCGTGCGTAACATAGATAAAGGTGATCCCCACAGCATCGTGGATGTTCATCAGCTCAATCAACATATGTTGGCGCAGCTTTAAATCCAAGGCTGCCAGCGGTTCGTCCAGCAGCAAAACCTTTGGTTGGTTAATCAGCGCACGTACGATGGCAATGCGTTGTTTTTGTCCTCCAGAAATTTGATCGGGGTATTTATTGGCCTGATCCTCCATCTTTACCAATGAAAGCATTTCTTTCACCCGCTCGATAATTTGCAGTTTTGGGGTTTTGCGGATGCGAAGTCCGAATGCAACGTTATCAAACACCGTCATGTGAGGAAACAGGGAATAATTTTGAAAGATGGTATTCACCTGCCGTTTATAGGGTGGAAGATCAGTTATGTCGGTATTGCCAATCAGGATTTTGCCTTTAGCGGGAATTTCAAAGCCGGCAATCATGCGAAGCAGCGTAGTTTTTCCGCATCCGCTTGGCCCCAAAAAGGAAAACAACTCACCGCTGTTGATGCTCAGGCTTACATCGTCCACGGCCAGAAAGCCATCAAAATCCTTTGTTAAATTCTCAATGCGGATTTCTTCCAAGATTGCCGATGTCTCCTATTTTATCAGTATCGCTTTTATCGTTTTCAGAATATTGTTATCCTGAGATAACCTGGCGAAATAGATACCGCTGGCACAGGCTTTGCCGTTGTTATCGAGGCTATCCCATTGAATAGTGGTGTTTCCAGGAGCGAGACTATCGTGGTAAAGCTCTTTTACCAATTGGCCTTTCAGATTGTAAACGGTTAGTCGAAGGGGGTGCTCGCTTTTCGCTGATGCTGAAACATCAAAAGTTATGCTTTGGGAAAATGGATTGGGATATCTGGTAAGACTATAAGCTGGGACAGGCATTAATTCATCTTCGCCATTTACCGAATTTGAGCTTGTAAATACTTTAAAATCATCTATATAAATGCCATCGGCATTACCGCTGCCTGTGCTGCCCATTTTGAAGCGCAGATAAACATTACAACCTAACAAATGGTTCAGACTGTAGGAATGCAATTGCCAATCCGAAATCCCTACAAAGTGATCCAGATATCGCCACTGCGTTCCATTTGTGGAATACATCAGGGAACAATAATCGCCATCCAGATTGATATTATGCTTGGCATAGAATTGCAGATTTGCATTCAGAACCCCTTGCAGGTTAATTGGTTGAAGTAGCTTGCAGGTGCTATTGGTATTGCTGCTATAGTTCCCGGAAGGACTGTCGCTAAGGCTGAAGGCACCGCTGTTAAAGATGCTGTTGCTTCTTCCCCACGAACCCGATGTTTGCCAAGCGCTCAGCTCTGTTTCAAAGTCCTCTGTAACAGCAGTGGCAGCACCAAGAGTGATGGTAATATTGGGGCCAACAACGCTTAGCGTGCGTTCCAGAACTTCATAACCAGGGCATTCCAATCTTATCCTATATGTCCCGGGAGAAAAGTTGGAAATCAAGATCTGCTCGTTTGCCGCAGGACTAAAGGGTGCAAACTCCAAATCTACAAAATATAGCTGCACATCTGTAATGGGTGTCCCCATAGAGTTTACAATGCTGATGGATAAGTCTATGGGCTCACAAGGTAGCAGTGCAATATCAAAAACTGTGGGAGCATCATCAATTATGGACACATTCAATTCCACCGTTTCATAGCCCCAACGCATAAATTTTGCCTGGTAATTTCCAACTGGTAAAAAGCGATAATAACTGCCATAAGTTTCATCTGAAATATATACGGAGGTCTTTAAAGGATTGTCATCAATGCCAGTTACATGAATCTGCACGGCCAGCGGCAAACCTGTAAACGCATCTGTAACATGCCCCTTCAGAATTTTGGTGTTCATCCGGGTAAGCAAAAGCTTGGCAGCAGAGAGGTTATTTTGCACAATCGTAGGAACATCAGCAGCAGGAGGAATAAATTGTGCAGCCATCTCTATTGTGTAAGCAAAGGTTCCTTTGGTTCCATAAGCCCAATCATCAGAACTACCGCTTACAGGATACAGCGAATAGGACGGCATGGGAGTGTAATTACTACCACTGACCCCAGGTATAGAAGCAGCCATGGCATTTGCCAAAGCCTGTAGCTCCACAGCGTCGGGAGAGATGATATCATACATATAGCCAAAGGGATATAGCACATACTGTCCATAAGTGTGATAACTGATACCTGCAAGGAAGTTTTGGGATTCCAACAAAGTTCTAAATGCCTGAGTTTCTAATTCGGAAAACGGTTCTGCACCGTGAAAAGTAGGTGCTTCCTGATAATCAGTGGCACTTATGTATCCCCATTCGTATCCATAGTTACGGTTCAGGTCTGTGCCATCCGGGCCACCATCACTGCCCCCCATATCTATGACGTGATTGTTATTATTGTCTATCAGGTTTTTGCGCCACCACACATTGGTTTGGTTTATTACAATTTTATGCCCATCGGGATTTAGCAGCGGGACAAACCAGATTTGGCTGTTATCCACAATATTGGTAATTTCCGGGTCGGTGCCATAGCCATCCAACAGGTGGTTCAGAATCCCCATCACGGTTTCCAGGCTGACGGGCTCACGCGCATGATGCTCACCCACGAAATAAAAGTATGGCTCATCCTCATTTATGGTAACGTTGTCAGAAAGCTTCACCGCCCACAATTGATGGTCAAAATTCTGATAAGCACTATAACCTTGAGCGTTATAGGCAGAGCCCCAACTGTTACCAATTGATTCCACACTTACCAGGTTTGGATACGCAGCCTGCAATTGCATCAGTTCTGTAAGCATATCAGAATAATTGCGATAACCTGGGATGTCTTTGCTGTCTGAACGTAGGTTTTGCTTTAATTGAGCCTCAGTCTGGGTTACATGAAGCGAGGGAAATTCTGTTTTTAAGGCTTGGAAGCTATTGTTATTAAGCAGCAAATCAAGGTATAAACCGGGATGATAACTGCAAATATCGTAATCTTCCAAACTGAAACGGGTAAAATCCGCTGGGGAAGGATTTTCGATTCTGGCGACAAAACGTTCAGCTGTTAAGCTTACAAACATAAAACAAAGGATTAATAACAGGATAAGATGTTTCACTTCGGACTCCTTTAATTACGAGTAAAAAAATACAGTGGGGAATGCCGGGCGGCATCCCCACTGCTCGGAGGGCATTCTATGTAGGGTCTGTAGGCTGAGTTCATAGTTACAAACCCTGTGTTTCTTGTCAAGCACAAAATGCAGTTTTTTTAGATATTTCTTGTGGACGCACATCAACATAAGGTCATTTGGCTATTAGTAGCTTAGCTTTATGGCTTTTTGAACTTTGTAAAATTTGTAACAAATACACACCGCTTGTGGATAAATTTCCACGCTTATCATATCCGTCCCATTGCAATTCCTGCAAGCCGATATTTCTGGATATTGAATTCTGTTCATAAACAAGCTGCCCTTTTATGTTGAAAATTTTCAACAGGATCGGCTCAGAACTCGAACTGTAGTAGCCAACTTTCAAAGAGGAAGCATTAACTTGCAATGGATTGGGATAAATACTAACGATACCTTCTTGAGCAGGTGGTGCAGTATTTTCCTCGAGCGACACGGGATTTACAGGAATTATATACCAATCACTTCCAACGGGTAAAACGGACATATTGGCTGGACTTGCACCGTCATGAGCCACAAATCCATAGTAGAAATTGGTATCTCCAACCACAAATTCGGGATAGAATTGAAAGATAAACGAGTTCTCGGTCAGAGGGTCCATAGGATAGGAAAATACAGGTGAATTGTCAATTTTGTATCTGAACAACAACTGTGTAACTCCACTTTGATCGGAAGCATTCACCACAAAGCTAATAGGTTCTGTCTGGTTTCCAATGGAAGCAATGGGATTATGCTGCAAATCTGGACCTTGCATATCGGGTTGGATTACAAATACGTGAGGATCCATGGCTGCAAACACAGGATGATCGTAACTGCGTCCGGATTGATCAGCAGCATGGATAAAATAGCGGATGGTATCGCCCATGGCAAAGCCATTTAGCATTGTGGTGTAATTTTGTCTGGTATTCAGTTGCAGATAACTGCGCTGCCAAACACCGGAATTTACTTTGTAACTAACGAACAGAGAGTCTGAATACAGAGGCTGTCCGCTATGTGCCTTGATTGTTGTATTAATAGTCAGTTGTGTGTCCTGTGGCACAATGCCATGCCAGGGAGTGTGCGCAATATGCAGCATGTTTTTATCGGGAACTTCATGCGCTCTGCAATGAAGTGCATCGGTGGATTCCCAGGGAGTGGAGCTGGCACCCGTTACACCTATAACTTCATAACCGGGCAAGGCCTCGCGATATACTTGCAAAGCTGCGGCATCATAGCTGCCACCCATGATGGGGACAAACACTTTTTTATTTATGAATACGGAATTTGTATAGGGCTGATTGGAAGGTGTATTTACTCTGTAAACCCGATAGGGATAGCCCCAGGCACTATTAGTGTGGGCAAAATAGTTTGCAACAGCTTCGATGGCAGCATATTGAGCATGGCTGGTTGGCACACTGCGAATCAGAACCTTATCCGGAGCCAGGAATTTTCCCCAACAATCAATGTGGTCTATATATGTATTATTGGGATCCTGCACCACAAGATAGTTTTCAATTCCCAAATAATCGTGCATTTTAGTGTTTACATTGGTTTGGTTATTGCCGTTTTCGGTGTAAACTAATGTGGTTTGGGCTGCGGTATTTATGCCGTCGGACATATAGTTTCCACCGGTTTGTTGAAGGTTCATGCCATAGTAATTTAAGTTTAATTGAGTGGCAAAGTATTGGGGAATCATATTGTCATTGGGGCGGGGACGGTTGTAAACAAAATCCACCACACCCAGTTGATCGTTGCCATCAAACACGAACCAAGGGCCGTAATCCCGCGTCCAATACGAATCGGTGCTATAATTCATAAAGCTCACATTGCTCATGTTTACACCTGCACTGGTAAAGGCATTGGTAGCGGCTGATTGTTGCGAACTGGTAACAATGCAGATCACCGGCACCGTATTGGCAAATTGTGCCACCAGCGAAGCAGGAATCCCAAGCGGGTAACGAATCAAAACTTGTGTGGCTGGTTCAAATTCTGCCACCGGACGCACTGGTGCCAAGGGTGGTGGTGTTTCAGTAAAGCGGGTTTCCGGGTTTTGCAGATCTCCGGGTAATACTGCATGTGCAAACATTAGTCCTGCTGCAATAAGCAATACGCTCAGCAGCAAGAAGTTGCGACAAAGATAAGAATATTTCATCGAGTTTGACTCCACATTAGTTATATATCTTCTAATAAGTAATACAATTTCTGTGCCGAAACTGGGTTTTTCTTTGGGTGATTTCAGTGTTTTTGTGCTCTAATCCCATTATTCCTCTGGTTTTAACCACCGATAACACCGAAAGCATCAACAATGAACTTCGAGTGAACTTTAGATGTTTCGTCCATGCTTGCATTAAGGTAGCAATGAGGACTCATTAAGGGTTGTCCCCCTTAATAACGCCTTAATGATACCTTAGTTCGATTGTGAAAGATGGATATTTTTATTGTTGGCACGCCGATTGAGCAGATTAATTTAAATAAGAACTTGACAGCATATATAGTATTGCGAAACATGCCGTAAAGTTTATTCAATCAGCTTACAAGGAGTTAGCGATGTTAGGCACAGAAGAAATTCTTAATACTCTCTCACAGAATATTTCTGACTTATCATTTAAATATTACATTGAGAGGATCGGGATATTTGGGTCTTATGCCACTGGCAGGCAAACAGAGGATAGTGATATAGATTTTGTGGTGCAGTTTCGCTCTGATTGCCCCCATCTGTTTGACGTTAAATGCAATCTTAAGGAGTATTTGCGTAGTCTGTTTGGGAAAGATGTTGATGTAGCCAACCTCAAATTTATAAAGTCCTTCGTTATGGAATATATTGAGCCAGAGATACGTTATGTTGATAAGTGACCGCATTACCCTATTGCAGCTTGTGGAATCCATTTGTTTGTAACATTCGTTTCAACAGTGTTGTAATCTTTGCAGGTTTACTTCGAGATAGAATCATGAACACAACCGGACTCAGCCAGGATAACATTGTTGCGCTCATAGATTGCAACAATTTCTATGTGTCTTGCGAACGCGTGTTCAATCCCGCTTTAAAGGATAAACCAGTGGCAGTATTATCTAATAATGATGGCTGTCTGGTATCCAGAAGCCAGGAAATTAAAGACTTAAAGATTCCTATGGGAGCTCCGGGTTTTAAGTATGAAGCTTTAATTAAGAAGCATGGGGGAACGTTGCTATCCTCTAACTATGCATTGTATGGCGATATGAGTGCAAGAGTGATGGAAGTGCTAAGTATGTTCAGCCCTGATATAGAGATTTACAGCATAGATGAGGCATTTTTAGGTTTGAACGGATTTCGAACCCGAGATCTGGAAGAATTTGGCCGAAAGATTAAACGAACCGTTTATAAATGGACGGGAATTCCGGTTTCGGTCGGTATTTCCAAAACCAAAACTCTGGCTAAGATAGCCAATCATCATGCCAAAAAAATCCCTGCATTTAAAGGTTCGCTGTGCCTGATGGATAATGAACGCATCGAAAAAGCCCTGGCAAGAACCCCTGTGGGTGAAATTTGGGGAATTGGAAGGCAATATGATAAGTTTCTACGGCAAAGGCAAATAGAAACTGCGTTACAACTTCGTGATGCTGAGGATAAGTTTGTGGATCATTACATGACCAGTGTTGGCCACAAAACAGTTTTGGAACTGCGTGGCTATGCCTGTATTAATCTGGATGAAGCTCCTGCTGCCAAAAAAAGCATCGTAAATTCCCGTTCTTTTGGTAAGCAGGTTACGGATTTGGCTGAATTGCAGGAAGCTGTATCAAATTACATAACCCGTGCTTCGGAAAAGCTGCGTAAACAAAAGAGTGTGGCAGGCTATTTGATGGTGTTTCTTTCCACCAATCGCTTTAAAGAAGGGCCTCAATACAACAATTCTCAATCCACCACTTTGTTTCCCCCCACAGCCTACACACCGGAATTGATCAGAATTGCTCTGGAACTGCTTGATGAGCTGTATCTACCAGGTTTTGAATATAAAAAAGCAGGAGTGATGTTTGCCGATATCATGAGCGAAAATGATGTGCCGCTGAACTTTATGGAAACCAACTACTTGGATGACAAACGCAAGATTTTGATGGACATCGTGGACAAACTAAATCGCAAGTATGGACAAGACACCCTTTTTTATGCCAGCAGCGGCTTGCAGAAGGATTGGCAAATGCGACGTGCCAAGCTTTCACCCAGTTGGACGACCCGCTGGTGTGATATCCCGAAGGTGAAATAATGTGGACTATAAACCAATCCGTTACCACAGAACTAAAAATTTTGCGCTCCCGCTTTATCACTTGCCTGTATCCCTCTGCTGGGGTTGAAGAAGCCCGCAAACACCTGAGCGACCATACAAAACAATATGCCGATGCTTCACATAATTGTTATGCCTATATTTGCGGTCTCAAAGGCGAAACCAGTTATTATTCCGATGCCGGAGAACCAGGTGGAACCGCAGGAAAACCAATTTTAAACGCTTTACTGCGAGCAGAAATGACAAACGTCCTGGCAGTGGTTACCCGCTATTATGGTGGCATAAAGCTTGGAGTAAAAGGATTAATTGAGGCTTATGGCAAAGCTGTGGAAACCGCAATTCAAACTGCTGAACTGGTGATAGCCAGGCAATTGGTTCATTATTCTGTTAAGTGCGATTACCCCTGCTATGAGCATCTGAAGCACAAGATTGCAGAATTTAATGCGATATTGGGTGAAATTCAATTTGGACAATCCGTCAGTTTTGTATTATCTATCCCCGACGAAAGTAAACTTGCCCTGCAAGAAATTCTTGATGGTTATAGAACCCAATCCCGTTTAGATTATCTACAAACAAATAAAGGTGTTAATTGAGATGAAAAAGGTGATAATGATAGTTACTCTTATGTTGATATGTCTCACATCGGCAGCAAATGAACTACGTATTGTGAGTTCTGATAGCGGTAAAACTCTGTCAGTGAAAAACCTGGCTAAAGACCTAAAAGGATATGACCTTATATTTTTTGGTGAATTTCATGATAATGCTGAATTGCACAAATTGCAAAGAGAATTGCTCCCTTTAATCATGAGTAAACGGGAGCTAATCTTGTCGTTCGAGATGTTTGAACGTGATGTGCAAAGCGAAGTGGATGCCTATATTGAAGGCTGGACAAACGAAGAACAATTCTTGCTGGAAACCAGAGTTTGGCAAAATTACGAAAGTGATTACAAACCCCTGATAGAATTTGCAAAAAAATACAAATTAGGAGTCATTGCGGCCAATGTCCCGCGTCGTTTTGCCGGGCAACTTACCCGGCAAGGCATGTCATTTCTAAATGAATTAGAGCCTGATGAACGCCGTTTGTTGGCCGAAAACATAACCTCCCCCAAGGACGAATATCAAAAAGCATTTTATGACATGATGAACCTGGCCAGTTCTGCCTCTCATGGAATGATGACCGACGACCTGAATTTAGAGCGTTTGTATCAAGCTCAATGCCTTAAAGACGATACAATGGCCGAAAGCATCGTGCGTGCCTTTATGGCAAAGCCCAAAGCCCAGATTATCCACTTTAACGGCGAATTTCACAGCCGGAGCTTTCTGGGAACCGTTTCAAGGGTTAAGAGTGCTATGCCAAAACTGAAGATTGCCGTAATCAGCCCCACTTACGATTCTGACCGGCAAAATGCAACCCTCTCTCCAACTGACAAAAGGGCTGGAACACACATAATATTGCTACCGGAACCAAGCTCTGGAGGTGAAGAATGATCAGACAGCCCATGCATGCTGGAACCTTTTACCCCCGCTTTGCGGATCAGATTAACCGTCAGGTGAAAACCTGGCTGGAAAACGCCGAACAGCCAAATTATCATGAAAGGACCTTAGGACTTATCCTGCCCCACGCCGGATATATGTATTCCGGAGCATGTGCAATCGCAGGTTTGAACAACATTAGTAATGAACTGATAGACACTTTCATAATCTTGCATCCCTGCCATCAAGGGCAGCATTTTGATTTCAGCGTGTCGCCATATAGCGAATATGTCAATCCCCTGGGAACCCTGAAGCTGGATAAAGATTTGTATGAATTGCTATCTCCTGAAGGCGATCAGGATATTGCCATCAGCTACCATCAAGACGAGCATTCTATGGAAATCCAACTTCCTTTGATAAATTACTTCTTTCCCCAAGCTACGATTTTGCCAATTATGATCGGAAACCAAATTCCCGCAGTTGCCAAAAGACTGGCGGAATTGATCTACGCTGCAGTTTTCAAATCCTCACGTAGAATAGTGATTTTGTGTTCAACCGATTTGTCTCATTATCACAATTCCACAAAAGCTGAAGTATTGGATGGTGTGTTAATGGATTCTATCAAAGATATGAATCCTGACGAATTGTGGCAAAACATGCTGCATGAACGCTGTGAAGCTTGTGGCATAGGCGGTATTCTTAGCTTGCTTTATTTTGCCAAACACTACTCCAGCGCACATTCCCACGTTGTGCAATATACCCACTCTGGGAAGGTTTCTGGTAACAACTCCCAAGTTGTGGGTTATCTGGCGGCCAAAATATTCGTCTGATCATAAGGAGGCCTTATGTTTAGCGCAACACAAAAAAAAGAGCTACTGGCTCTGGCCAGAGCTTCTATTGCCTCGCATTTTCAGCAATTCCGCATTGCTATTCCGGCCGATGAGGCATTTAATTCCAAACGGGGGGTTTTCGTAAGTCTGCATATTGGCAAGGAATTACGAGGTTGCATCGGTAATATTATAGGCCATAAACCTATTGTAACCAGCATTGTTGATCTGGCTGCTGCTGCAGCTTTCCGGGATCCCCGCTTTTGGCCTTTAACAAAGCCGGAGCTGGAAAAAATAAATATTGAAATCTCGGTTTTGAGTGATTTAATCCCCTTGGCTAAGGACGAAGAACCTGTAATCGGCAGGGATGGTTTATACATAGAGCATCCTTATGGGGCAGGATTGTTGCTCCCTCAGGTTGCCTCAGAATGGCGATGGAATCCATCCACATTTCTGAAAGAGGTGTGCCGCAAAGCAGGTTTGTCCTTTAAAGCTTATCAAGATCCCGAGGCGAGGGTTTATCGTTTTACGGCAGAAGTCTTCGGTGAAAAAGACACTTTTTGATTGACAGAATTACCCTCTTTTTTTCTTTGGGAAGCACATGATATTTGTAGTGCGGGAATAGCTCAGTGGTAGAGCGCAACCTTGCCAAGGTTGAAGTCGCGGGTTCGAGCCCCGTTTCCCGCTCCAGTTCTTTTAGGCGACATAGCCAAGTGGTAAGGCAGAGGTCTGCAAAATCTCTATCCCCGGTTCAAATCCGGGTGTCGCCTCCACAGTTTTATTGCGTGCCGGAGTGGTGGAACAGGTAGACACAAGGGACTTAAAATCCCTCGGGTGCAAGCCCGTGCCGGTTCAAGTCCGGCCTCTGGTACCAAAGCGGGAATAGCTCAGTGGTAGAGC
>DIXL01000048.1 GCA_002428685.1 Cloacimonetes bacterium UBA6081
GCTTCCGGGCGCCTGTGTGCGCTGCATATCAGACAGGTGAAAGTCCTGTTCAGAGTCACGTCAAGCTCTGTAGCTGAAGGTAACTGCGTCACCGTGAGGTGGGGTGGAGAGCAACCGGAAGCGAACGACCAGTCCGTAGGATAACGAACTCGATTCGGCAGGATAAGTTGTCGAGCCCCCGGGTACAAGGTGAAGACTAAGACCCGGAAAAGGCACAGCGGGTGGAACTGCTGTATACCTCCGGGAAAACCTGAGCGGTTGAAGGACGTAACATTTGAAGCCAGTTCAGGAGCTGTCATGTGGTTGGAGATGGAATGGTCAGGAAGGTACGCAGCGTAAAGCAGGGAGACCTGTCACCGGACAAGAGAGGGTGGCAGGAGTCAGAGACAGAGTGGTGCAACAGGCGATCCTGAATGTAATACAACCGATCTTTGAGCCGGACTTTCATCCTTCAAGTTATGGATACCAAGATGATAGAGAGGCTTCCTCCAGTCCTGAGAGGGTGGGGGCAATACTTCCGGGTGGCGAATTGTGGTAGTCTGTTTCAAAAGCTGATGCAATGGATACGTCGCCGACTGAGAATGAAGAAGATGCGTGAATTGAAGAGCTGGAAAGCTTTCATAAGCAGCTTCACAGGCAAGGTTTCAAAGGTGACTGTCCCAAAATATCTATGACCAGATGGAGAAACTCTGCCTGTTTTCACATGAGTTTTGCCTTGCCAAATAAGTGGTTCAAAGAAATTAAGTTGTTTGATTTGACGAGTATCAAGACGGGAGTTTTATTTAACTACGTTGAGTAATTATCAGGATTACCAGGAGCCGTGTACGAGACCCGTACGCACGGTTCTGTGAGAGGGATGATGTTAGGCTTGAAACCCTAACATCACCCTACTCGATTATTTTTTCTGCACTTCGTATAGCCGGGCTTTGCAACGGTAGGCAAAGATGAGATAGTGATATTCTTTGTTTTCAGAAAAATATTGAATAGCCAAGTTTAGATGTTGTTCTGCCTCAGTAAAAGCATCTATTTCGATCAAGTAATCGGCTATGTTAATTCTTTGCACATTTTCCCTAATAGTATCTCCATTTTGAACAGCAGTTTCGATGGAACCGCGGACAAGCTGAATAGCTTCATCAATTCTATTGAGTTTTCCCAATGCTCTGGCCAGATTATCCTGAATTTTGTGAGCATTTTGGGAGTTTTCCAAGCCGTAATCTTTGCATAATTTCAAGCAATTGTGATAGGTATCTATACCTTGCTGTACGTTTCCGCTATTTGCATAATACAAGCCCAGATTTATATTCAGCGGTATCAGGATGGAGAAATAGTTTCGTTCTTCAGCAAAAGCTATGCCTTCACATAGATAACTAAGATTGTTTCGTTATACAATATAAACCACAGTTTTCGCTTAGCAAGCTCCACAATTATGCCATTATAATTCTCGTTATTATAGTATGTAGGATAGTAGAAAGGAATATTTAGCTATTGGGTTCGTCCATGGGATCGTGATCATGACTGTAGATAAAGTTGTGGCTACCAGCTTTCACCAGATTCTTTAGTTTATCGGCAATAATCTCCACTTCATCCAGGTAGTCTATGGTATTTAGCCCGCCAGCAGCATCGCATTCGCCGTTTTGGATAAGCGAAAGCACGTGCTCGCGCTGGCTGCGGTGGGCTTGGTTGATCCTGCCTTCCATTTCGATTATTTTATAGGTGTAATCTACTTTCAATTCTTCCAGATAGTCTATAGATAGATCAAGCATGATGATCATCTTTTCGTGCAAATCGTCTATCATGGCAATAAAATCATGACAAAGGGGTTGTTTTTGGGTAGGCACCTGATAGTTTAAAATGCGGTTTACTTCTTCGGTGAAGTCGCCAATTTTCTCTATGTCATTTACAGAGTGCAGCAGAGCGGGAATCTTCTGGATGATATCATCTGCATTGGTCTTTTCGTTAACGGCTACCAGATACAGGGTAACTTCTCTCTGCAAGTGGTCTATGGCAGCTTCGATGCGTGAAATACGCACTTGCTTACGGTAGTTTTTGTCTTTAAAAGCTTCATAAGAAACTACCAAACCAAGGCGCACCAAACGCAGCATTTCCCGCATTTCTTTCATGGCTTGCCCAATTGCCAAATCTGAATTGCCAATTACCATGTAATTCAGGTGTTTAGGTTCACCCAGTGAAAGTGTATCTACTTTATCAGGGGGGATAATTCTGATGGCTGCTTTAGCTAACAGCCCAGCAAATGGCAGGAATATGATAGTATTAAACACATTGAAAAAGGTATGGCCATTAGCAATATGCCTGGCGATGTTTTCTCCGGCAAAGATGTCTCCGGGGGTTAGACGGTTGATAAGGATGGTATAAAAACCCAAATAGGTAAGCAGGCCAAAAAGGATAGTGCCAAACAGATTAAACATCGTATGCACCATGGCAACCCGGCGGGCGGTTGCATTAGAACCGATTCCGGCAAGCCAGGCGGTGATGGTGGTGCCAATGTTATCACCAAAAACCAGATACAAAGCACCTTCGAAAGGTATCAGCCCATTGGCAGCCAGCACAATAACGATACCCACAGAAGCTGATGAACTTTGGATCAGCATAGTAAATATGGTTCCGGCTAAGATGCCCAAGATAGGATTGGAAGATAGCTTAACCATAATATTGTGTGCAATAACCGAGTCTTTTAAGGGGGACACCGCCGCAGACATCACATTCAGACCGACAAACAGCAGACCAAATCCAATAATTATCTGGCTCCAACGTTCCATGGTTCTGCTTTTACGGATGAAGAGCAATGTTACCCCTGCAATAATAAATACATAAGCATAATGACCGATATTGAAAGCGATCAACTGCGCAGTTACGGTTGTGCCTATATTGGCACCCATCACAACCCCTACAGCTTGGCTGAGGGTCATAATTCCCGTGTTTACCAATCCAATCATCATAACGGTGGTGGCAGAGCTGCTTTGGATTAGGGCGGTAACCCCCAAACCTACAAAAACTCCCTTCAGCGGTGTGTCGGTAAGCATTTTCAATATACGCCGCATCTCCGAGCCAGCAACGGACTGCAGGTTATCACTCATTTTGTTCATACCGAACAAAAAGAGTGCTAAACCTCCCACAAAATTAATGATCTGCAATATGTTCATAGTTTTCTAATCTTGTCCTTTTGCTAAGTTGATCTATGCTTTTTAGGAGAGGAATATTGGTCAAGGGTTTTTTGCATGATCAACCTGAGCCGAAAATATCATAAAACGAAACCTTGACAAATATGGGCATGTCAATTATTAAGAACAATCGCTGTAAAGGTGTGAAAGAATGACTACTTGCGAAATAACTGCCCGTGGCCGGGTTCAGGGAGTTGGTTTCCGTTGGTTTGTTCAACGAACTGCTTTGGAACTTGGCATCTGCGGTGAAGTCCGAAATCTTTCTGACGGCTCGGTAATGATCCTGGCCCAGGCAGAGGAGCACCTTTTAAACAGCTTTCAGGCAACCATCCAAAAGGGAACAAGCTTTATCAGGGTGGATAGTTTGGAAGTAGCGAAAATGGAAATTGCGAAGAAGTATAATGATTTTGAAATTAAATAGATTACTTTGGCTGGTCGTTATGCAGATAATGTTAATTACACCTGCATGGCTATTGGCACAAGGACAAACGCATACTGTTAGGAAAGGTGACACCCTTTACAGCCTTAGTAAACGCTACGGAACAAGTGTGGATGATTTGATGAAGCTGAACCGACTTTCGAACAGTAACCTTTCAATAGGCCAAAAGCTTGTGGTTGGTGCTGTTGCCCCAAAACCAAAACCCAAACCTACGATACCCAAACCACAGGATACCACACCGGTTCCTACCACAACTCCCGTTCCAATTCCCAATGCTCCTCCCAGTGAAGGGACAGAACCAATAGAAGCTCCCCAACAACTAACTCCGGATTATTATTATACCATTAAATCCAAGGACAACCTTTACAGGGTGGCAGTGAATAATGGTATCACCCTGGCCGAACTACTTGCCTGGAATGGATTTGCCGACAGCTCTATACCTATTCATCCTGGTGATAAAGTTATCATCAAGAATCCTGGTTTAGCCCCCGTAGATAATCAACCTATTGTCCCTGTTCCCAGTGCACCTTTTCCTCCTTTTGCCGCTGCTGCCACTGCAGATACAGTTGTAATAGAGCGCGTTTACGTTGTGCAAAAGAAAGATACGCTGTTTCGCATAGCCACAAATAATGGGATGACTGTAGAAGAAATACGCAAGCTAAATAACCTTACTTCCAATGAAATTAAGGTGGGGCAAAGGCTATATCTGGCTGGAAAACCCAGACTAGGAGAAAGCCAGACCCCCAAGGAGAATTTAACCGAAGAAGATGTTCAGAAACGCGATAAAATCCGCAATGATTTGATTTTGCCGGCAGAAGCTAAAGTAATTTCTGAATATGGTTTACGCAATGGTCGCCCCCACAAAGGGATAGACCTTGGTGCTAAACATGGGACTCCCATATATGCAGTCCTGGATGGCACGGTTGTCTATTCTGGAGTTCAGGGTTCGTATGGTAATGTAGTGGTAATCGAGCATCCGGATTTTGTAATGACAGTATATGCGCATAATGAAAAAAATCTGGTTAACGTTAATGATGTAGTTACCAAGGGTCAGCAGATTGCAACGGTTGGATCTACCGGCAATGCTCAGGGCTCACATGTTCATTTCGAATATCGCCTTAAGGGTAAGGCGATAAATCCCCGTAAAGTGCTACCAATTAAGTAGGCATAGAAATGAACCGTAGAGAAAGCGTTTTTTCAGATAAGGCTTTGCAGAATTATTTGAATGAGATTTCGAAATTTAAAACTCTGAGCCGCGAAGATGAACACGAATTGGGTATAAAAGCCCGGGCTGGAGATGCAGAGGCTATGAATAGGCTAATTCAGTCTAATTTGAAGTTCGTGGTAAAAATTGCTTCACGCTATCAAAATCGTGGTTTGTCTTTATCAGAGCTTATTTCTGAGGGTAACATCGGGCTGATTAAAGCTATTGAAAAGTTTGACCCCGACAAAGATATCAAGCTTATTTCCTACGCAATCTGGTGGATTAAACAACGCATTATGCAAGCCGTTAGTGAAAAAAGCAGTTTGATCCGCGTTCCTTTGGGAAAATCCAGTGCTGCGCATAGAGTGAAAGCCACACAGGATAGGATGTTTACTGAAACAGGCGAAATTGCCTCTACAGATGAACTTAGCGAACGTATGCACTTATCTGAAAAGTCTATAAACCAGTTAAAGAGTCAGATCCCTGAAACCAGTTCTTTTGACGAAATCTTATCCACCGATGATTATCAGGACTACACCACCAAGGACATGTTGATAGATAAAGATGCCTCTGATCCCCAAAGTCTATATTTTCAGGAAAGGATGCACGATAAGATTCATAGTGCCATAGAAAAACTCGATGCCAGAGAAGCTGATATTATTCGCAACTATTTTGGGCTGAATGAATCCCACGAATCCCGAAACTTTGCCCAAATAGCAGATGTTTTGGGATTATCACGAGAAAGAGTCCGGCAGATTCAAAAAGAAGCCTTAAAGAAAATCCTGCATGAAATTAAACCTGAAGAAGATGCTTTTGTGGATGAGTTTATGGAGAAGTTTCACTATTAGATGAGAGCTTTGTAGTGAGAGTTTCGCAGTGAGAATGATGGGGTAGCGAGGATTTGTTTTTATGTTTACACCAGATAAACTTTTCACAATAAAGGAGTTACAGGCTTATGTTCAAAAATTTTGATGAGATGATTGCAAGCGTTAAACAAGGCCGCAAAGGCACTGTGATTATTGCGGCAGCCCAAACTGAATCAGTTTTGGATGCAGCAATCCTTGCTAAACGTGAAAATCTTGCTGAAAGCATTTTGGTGGGCGATAAACCTGCAATTCTGGAGCTGCTAAACACCCTGGCACCAGAATTACAAAATAGCTTTGAAATAGTTGATACAGGCAGTGACCTAAAGAAAGCCGCTTTAATTTCGGTTGAATTGATAAAAGAAGGTAGAGGAAACTTGATTTTGAAGGGGAAGACAGACACTTCTGTCCTATTAAAGGCTGTGCTTGATAAGGAGAAGGGCTTGCGCATCAGCGAAGTTATTTCTGATGTCCTGGCCTATGAACATCCTGACGGCTTAAAACTGATGAGCGATGGAGGCATAAACATTTTACCCGAGTTAAACGAGAAAATAGCCATTATTCGTAATGCAGTGCAAGTAGCCCATGCCTTGGGAAACCCTAATCCCAAAGTGGCTTTGTTATCTGCAGTTGAAGCGGTGAATCCCAAAATGCCATCTACCATCGATGCGGCCCTTATTGCCAAAATGAACGAACGGAAACAAATATCCGGATGTATTATTGAAGGCCCCTTAGCCTTTGACAATGCAGCAAATGTAGAAGCTGCCAAAATAAAAGGAATAAGTTCTCCTGTGGGTGGACACGCAGATATCCTGATAGTGCCAAACATTGAGGCAGGCAATATCTTTGGCAAGTTGTTAACTTATTATTGCAATTACCGTGTGGCACATGTAGTGATGGGAACCCAAGTCCCCATCCTAATTCCTTCACGTGCTGATGAAGCAGAAACCAAGATGCTTTGTATGGCCACGGGACTGGCCACAATGTCTTCTCTTGATTAAACTGCGCATAATTCAAGTGGGTAAAACCAAAGATGCCTGGTTAAACGAAGGCATAGCTGAATATATCAAGCGTTTGACTGCCTTTGTCCATCTGGAAGTGATTGAACTTGCAGACGAGAGCTTGAAGAATGCAGCCAATCCTGATCAAGTGAAGGAAAAGGAAGCCATCACCATCCTGAAACGCATAGACCGTGATGCCTACGTTATTCTTCTGGATGAGAAGGGGGATGCAAAAACTTCGCTTGAATTTGCAGAGATTCTGATTAACTTATCTGAGAAAGTTAACGTAGTATTTGTTATTGGTGGTGTATTTGGTGTGGCGCAGAGTATATATGAGCGAGCTAACTACTGCTTTGCCCTTTCCAAGCTTACATTTACTCATCGCATGGCACGGTTGATTCTGGTGGAACAAATCTATCGAGCCATGATGATTAATACAAACAGAAATTACCATGTATGAAAGGAATATGAAATGTTACTGATACTAAGCACAACCCTCTACAACGTGAAATTTTCGCTGTGGATGATGGCCCAGGGCATGCTGGGCATATTCATCTTTATGGCAATGTTCTATATGTTGATTTATGCTTTGGAGCGAATATTTACCCCTAAGGCGGAATAATGAAAAAATTAGCCCTAATCGCATTCGCACTAACACTTGGTAGCTTGCTATTCGGCAAGGTTACTTTAATTGAAACAAGAAATAACACGCTAATGATAGATTACGAATTAGAGCCATGGAAAATAGTTACCGATGGAGATTATAGCCGGATTGTAACCGAAAACATGGATTATGCTTCAACATCTGGTGCTCCGCTGCTTCCTTATGACGAATTTAAGATTGGTATTCCTCCTTCCGGAGATGTGTCGTATCGAATTTTGAGCAGTGAAAGCAGCAATGTAAACCTACCTGCCAGGTTAATCCCTGTCCCAGAGGTTGGCATGATAGAAGGCTTGAGCAATTACAACTATCAGATTAAACCGGAACTATATTCTGTCCATCCCGCGGAAATAATACAAAAGCTATTACCGGTAACCTTTCGAGGCTTAGGTTTTGTTCCCATTGTAGTTAATCCTTTTTCCTATGATGGCGACAAAGGCCTAAAAATCCTTTCAAAAGCATCCATAGAAATAAATCTCTCAGGCGATATTCGGTATAAACATAGTGAAACCACCGACCCTGCAAAAGAAGTTCTCTTGGGTCAATTGATAAACGCTCAACAAGCTCAAAATTGGTTCTTTCAAACCCGTCCTTCCATAAACTTTGCTCCCTTTGGAAGTAGTGATTGGTGGTTACGGGTAGAAACAAACCGTGAGGGGATTTACAGGTTAAATAGCATTCAGCTAAGTGAATTGCCCTTGCAAGATATAGATCCACGTTCGATTAGAATGTTCAGCACTTCGGGTAAAGTGCTTGACAATTCCTATAGCATTAGCGGCTCTGAATTCAGGGAAATTCCTATTATGATTTCCGGAGAAACAGACGGAAGTTTTGATGCAGATGATTATATCCTATTCTATGGCAGTTCACGTGATTCATACGACCAGAATATTGAGGTTCAAACTGAAGCTCTCTACTACAATCCCTATTCTCAAAATCAGGTTTTCTGGCTAACCTTTGGCAGTAATTTTAATGATCCTCCGCTCCGTATCTCAATAAGCCAACCAGATGCAGATTTCGAAAAAGGGTTGCAGAGCACTCCCGAAGTTACGCATGTGGAAAGCGAAAGCCAGCGCAGAGAAGATACAGGTTTCACTTGGTATAGCAGTAAGTTCTTTGGAACCACAACTGCCGAATACCAATTACAAACCACGCTTAGCGATGTCGATCTGGCAGGAGAGCAAAATTTATCATTCCGCATCAGGCAGGAAGACATAGGCAGCTCATTACTCCATGTAATTAATGTAGAAGTAAATGGGGTTCCTGTTTATAGTAATCCCATAACCGGTGCCCTGGATTTCACTTGGGCAGGAACCTCGGCATACATTTTTTCTCGAAGCATAAACAATTTAGTTAGTGGAACAAACCTTATAAAAATTAAGGTTCTTAGAAGCTACACCGATAATCTGCTGTTCGATTGGTATAGACTTTCATATCGTCAAAATCTGGAGAAAGGACAAGGCCAAAAGGCTTTCACTCATCCTACTACTGTTTTACCGGTCAGCTATCGCTTCAATTTAAGCGGTAACCTGGATAATACTATTGTCCTTCGTGCAAACGGGATCTATAATGTGGATCAAATTCCCATAGCAGATACCAAAATTATCTCCAATGGAACTTCTTCCACCCGCTATTTTATGTTAAATCCATCCGAAGCATTTATTCCAGCACTGGTTCAAGTTGTGGAACCATTGGATTTAACAGCCAATACCGAGCAATCAGATAATATCATTATTACTCCGGCTGAATTCATATCACAAGCTCAAATCTTGGCACAGAAGTATTGGGACGTTTACCAGGTTAAAAGCAGAGTGATCCTTCAAGATGACGTTTTTGCCCAATTTAATGGTGGCCATCCCGATCCAGCAGCTTTTCGGCAGATGCTACGTTATTTTTTCCACAATCTCCCAGCTCCCAAAATCAGTTCTTTAACCCTAATAGGATTAGGAACCATAGACTGGAGAAACTATTCGGGAAGCGCAGCAGCAAAAAACAAGATCATTACCTGGCAAGGGGATTACGTTCTGTCCGATGATTATTTTGCCATGTTAAACACTGATCTCTACCCGGAATTGGGTGTGGGACGTTATCCTGTAAAAAACACTACCGAGCTGGATATCATGATGCAAAACTTTACTAATTATACTGCTAATCCCACTCCGGGTTGGTGGCGCAACAGCATGGTTTTTTTAGGTGATGACCTCAACAATGGCTCTTCTACCTATGAATATATCCACACTCAACAAACCGAAGAAGCAGCCAATGCAGTTCACCCCAGCATTGCTGTAGATAGAATCTTTGCTTTGGAATATGACTACGACGAATTCCAAAATAAACCCCGCGCCAGAGACGATATGTTTGCTGCCATAAACCAGGGCAGGTTGTTGTGGTATTACGTTGGGCACGGTTCTTTTGACAAGCTTGGTTCCGAAGATTATCTGAACGGAGCCACAGATATGGGAAGATTTACCAATCATGGCAAATTGCCTTTCTTTATGGCTTCTTCCTGCAAAGTATCGCATTTTGATTATTGGGGCTTTGAAAGTTTAGGCCAAAAAGTGGTGCTTATGAACGATCTGGGTGCTATTGCCTCCTATTCTGCCACTCGTCTCAGCTACCCCGATAACAATCATCCCATGGCTATGAATTTGCTAAAAAACCTTGCAAATGGCCGCAACTCTTTGGGCTATAGCATAATGGATGCCAAAATTCGCTACACTGGAAGTAATAGTAACGATGCGGTTTACGTTCTATTGGGTGATCCCGTGTTAAAAGTCGTTCCTCCCGAACGCGATAGCACGATGCAGATAACCGGAGCAAACAAAAAGGGAGTCCTTCATTCTCGCGAAACAGCTTTAATTGAAGGCTCTTTCAGCAATCAGGGTCTTTCCGGAGAAACCGAGATTAAGGCTTTTAGCACACGTAACAGCTATTCCCTTGGACCCAGCACTACAGTCAGTCATTCTGGACCCCAGCTTTTCAAAGGTAAGTCGGATGTACTTAATTCCCAATATAATGCTGGATTTATTGTGCCGGATGATATCAGTAATGGTAATAGTGGTTTGGTAGTATCGTATTTCTGGGATGCTGCCGCTAAAAAAGACTATACAAATTACTACTACCCACTAAGCCTTAGCGATCAGGCTATAAATGTAGAAAATACCGATGCTCCGCAAATAAACCTGTATCTTGGCACCTTGGATTTTAGAGCAGGGGATACCGTTGGCACAAACACAACTTTGTATGCTAATATCTCTGATGCCAATGGAATCAATATAACAGGTTCTTCCGGACACAACATTCTGCTGGTGATTGATAACGCACTTCAACCGATTTCCATTACAGATTATTTTAGCTATGATAAAGGTTCGTACACCAAGGGCAGCCTCGCTTACCCCCTAAACAATTTAAGCGTGGGGCCTCATACCATTCAAGTTATAGCTTTTGACAATTTCAATCAGCCCTCGGTGGCTACCACAAGTTTTGTAGCCAAAAAGAGTGGAGACTTATCTCTGGAGCGTTTATTAATCTACCCCAATCCCATTTCCCAAGACGGACACATTACTTTTATGCTCTCTGCGGATGCTGAGTTGACCCTTGGTTTTTACACCATTAGCGGCAAACGTATTCGCAACATAAAAGCCAACGGTAGAGAAGGATTCAATAAAGTCTTTTGGGATGGTAAAGACGAACAGGGAAACCGCCTGGCAAACAACACCTATTTTGTAAAAGTGAAGGCAAAAGCTGCTACCGGCAAGACTGTGGAAAAGACTGAGAAGTTGGTGGTTTTTAAGTGAGAGTTACGCAGTGAGAGTTACGCAGTGAGAGCTACGCAGTGAGAGCTACGCAGTGAGAGCTACGCAGTGAGAGTTTTACAGTGAGAGTTTTACAGTGAGAGTTTCACAGTGAGAGCTGCGTAGGGGGAGAACTGCGAAGGGGAGAGCTACGCAGGGGAGAGCTGCGCAAGGGAGAGCTACGCAAGGGAGAACTGCGTAGGGGGAGAGCTGCGAAGGGGAGAACTGCGTAGGGGAGAGCTACGCAGGGGAGAGCTACGCAGGGGAGATGATTTTGAGCTTGTCGTTCCTGCGGAGGCAGGAATCCAGCCCATTCATAAGTCTTTTATAAGAGAACCAGAATTAATAGAGGAGAAAGAAGATAGTGTTTCTTTACAACACCCAAACCCGAAAAAAAGAGGAATTTGTCCCGATAATAAAAAACAGGCTAAGTCTTTATGCCTGCGGCCCTACCGTATATGATTACTTTCATATAGGCAATGCCCGCGCGTTCATTTTTTTTGATGTGGTGCGCCGGTATTTTGAATTTAAGGGTTACGAAGTTAACTACGTGCAAAACATTACAGATATAGACGACAAAATTATCAACAAGTCTATCGAAGAGAAAGTGGATTTTACTACTGTGGCCGACAAATATTCACAAGCTTTTCTGGATGATGCAAAAGCTCTGGGAATCAAAGCTCCAAGCGTTCAGCCACGTGCCACGGAAGTGATGCCGGATATTATTGCTTACATAGATGCTTTGGTAAAAAGTGGACACGCTTACGAAGCCAATAGAGACGTGTATTTTGACACCTCCAGCCTACCCAGCTATGGAAGCCTTTCCGGAAAGAAAACAGAAGATCAGCTTACTGGTGCCAGAGTTGCCGAAAACCTGTTCAAACGCAACCCCACCGATTTTACGCTGTGGAAAAACAGTAAACCCGGAGAGCCGGTTTGGCAAAGTCCCTGGGGTGAAGGTCGTCCTGGCTGGCACACCGAATGTGTGGTTATGAGCCAGAAATATTTGGGTGAAACCTTTGATATTCATGGTGGGGGGATAGATTTGATCTTCCCGCATCATGAAAACGAACTTGCTCAGGCACAAGCCCTTTCCGGAAAACCCCTGGCAAATTATTGGCTGCATAATGGCTTCCTAAATATTGAGGGCGAGAAGATGAGCAAAAGCCTGAAGAATTTCTTTACAGCCAGAGACATTTTGCAGGAATACGATGCCGAAGTAATCCGTTTCTTCTTTCTTTCCAAACATTACCGCAGTCCCATAGATTTTACCCGTGAACTGATGGAAGAATCCAAACGTGCGCTCAGCAATTTCTATGAAGCCTTGAAGACCGTTGATTTCCTGGAAATACCCAAAATACTCCTTGATACTTCTCAATCTACTGAAGTAAGAGACTTCACTTCTGCCATGGATGATGATTTTAATACTGCCAAGGCCATTGCAATCATGTTTGATTTGGTAAAACAGCTAAAAAGCCCTTCTGCAAGCGAAGATGATAAACACAAGGCAGCCAAGGTTATGTTTTACATCGGCAGAGTCTTGGGCTTTTTCCAAAACCTGGAAACTAAACTGCATAAAAAACAGCCGGACTTGTCGGATGCCTTGATGGAACTTATCATAAACTATCGCAACGAAGCCCGCAATAATAAGGACTGGAAAACCTCTGATAGAATCCGTGATGACTTAGCCGCTCTTAGTATAGAAATAAAAGACACACCCAAGGGTTGCATCTGGACTCAAAAGGAACAATGATGATAAAGCAAAAAATAATAATGCCCCTGATTATCCTGTTAGTTGCTTTTATAGCAATATTCATGTATCTGAATTTCTCAAGGGGAAGGGTAATCAACCAACCCGAAAGCATTACTTTTGATAGCACCGGTAAACGCTTTCTCATTTCGAACATAAAAGGCAAAAGCATTGCTACCATGACTTTGGATGGGAAATACGGAATACTGCTAAAAGATGGCCTCACATCTCCCCGGGGAATTATGGCTAAGGATAATTATCTGTATGTGGCAGATGCTACCCAACTGAAGATTATTGACATCCCTACCGCCAAGATTTCAAAAAGCATTATCATTCCGGATGCCAGGATGCTAAATGACCTCGCATTGGATAAAACCGGCTTGGTTTACATCACCGACACTGCTGCCAATTGCGTTTTTGTGGTAGATACAATTGCAAACACCACCGAAAAGATCCAGAGTTCTTTGCTTAAAGCTCCCAATGGCATAGTTTATGATATGCCCCGCGACCAGATGCTTATTGTAGGTTTCAGCAAACGCAGCCCCATTTTAAGCTTAAACACGCTGGGCAGGAATGTCAGCATCTTTATGGATACCATCTATTCAGATTTGGATGGCATTGCCATAGACGATCTTGGCAGAATCTACATCAGCAGTTGGGCGCAAGATATGATATTTATGATTCCCCAGGAGCAAAACCGCTTTGTCGCAAAATTCAAGGATATTAAAGATGCTGCCGATATCTTTTATTACCTGCCCACAAATGAACTCATCGTTCCCTTGGTTTCCAAAAGCAAAATTATTCGCATCCCGCTGGAGTAAGCAGCCATAAAAAGCCGGATAGAACTATTTGATACCTTCGTAGTAAAAAGCTTTGACTATCAAGCTGCGTTTCAAGCTGAGCTTCGGGCTTACAAGCTTAATCTGCCCATGCTGCCCCAGTTGCTGGATTATCAGATGTCGCCAGCTCAGATAACTTTGCAGCGCATCCATGGCACTCCCTATCTGGATTTACCTGAAGGTTTTAGCCCGGTTACCTTAGCCCAATCCCTTGCAGCCTTTCACCTGGCTACACTGATCAGTGGTAAATGCTTGTGCCATATAGACAATCAACCGCGCAACGTAATAGTGGCCAAAGATCAAGTATATCTTATAGACTTTTCCGATAGCCTGGTAGATTTTCCCGAGCGGGACATAACGCATCTTTTGCTTTTCTGGGCTGCTGATTTGCCCCAGGATAAGTTTAAATCCCTCTCTGCGCGTTTTATTGAAGAATACTCTCAGTTAGTCCCTTTGTCCCCCCGGCTTTGGCAAAAGTATCTGGAGCAAAGCATCGGGATATTTGATTCACGCCGCAAGCTCTTTAATAAATCCGGCAAAAACCCTCCGGAAATACAAACTGCCAACCGAAACCGCTTGGCAGCTTTATTAAACAACTAAACTTTAAGTTAAGCCTGCAAAAAAACGTATTTTAACGAGACACCGGTAACACCTTGTCTTTCCCGCGGAGGAGACTGTGTGAAAACATCCTCTGAGCGGCATCCTGAGTCCTGTGGGGACTACATATTTGTTGTTTTAGAGGTTTTATAACAGGGCTGGGGCCCATGTTGAGAGCCTTGTATATTTTCAGGTGGTAGGGTTCTGCCGAGCTGGTAATGCGCTCTATTACAGTTGTTTTATCTCTACGCAAAGCCGAGATACTCACTCTTCTGTGTGTAGTCATCCTAGCTCTCACGGTATTCCAGGAGTCATTTATCCCATCCTGGCGTAATTGAAGACAGATGGAGTTGAGAAGATGGTACGCCAGAACCGCGATGAAGATATGGGCTTCAGCCCTTTTTTCTGTTCGATGGTAGATGGGACGGAAAGCCAGATCGTGTTTGAGGCTACGAAAGGCGGCTTCTATCCGGTTCAACATCATATATGTATCCCATATTTGCTGCTCATCCCACTCGGAATAGCTGCTGCGCAACCAATATGAACCAGAGAAGCGATCATCTTCCTCTTCTTGCTTTACCTTGTAATATACCAAACCCTGCGCTTTATCAGTGTATCCTGCCCGGCCATATTGAAAACTATCTTTCATTTTTCTATTCTCCCAAAAAGTGTTCTACTATCCTATGGCATCAACAAGCCTCCCATTGCATCAACAAACCCAAGCATTTCTCCCTTATCCATGCAGTCCATGGCTTCACCATCCCTTATCATTCGCTTAACCATCCCTTATCCGACAAGGGATGGTTTAGGGATGGTCAACGGTTAATCCAGGCATACCCTGCATGGGGGAGGGAAGGCATAAGAATAAAATAGGTTGACTGATAAAGCATAATCAAGAGAGTTGGATTAGATTGAAAGACGTTGGGATAAATAAATATGGTAGTAGAATATAAAGACATTATTAAAAATGAGCTTAAAGCATCAAAATTCAAAAGAACTTGTAGCTGTGGAGCAACTCACATAAACTGCATGAGTGCCAAAGAATGGATGGTCTCTCAGATCGGTGTGTGGCAATTTCTCTATGAAAAGAGAGATGTTCGTGATAAAACAAAACATCCGGCAACCTTCCCGATTAGTCTTGCCAAAAAGATTGTGTCCCTGTTCTCGCATGAAGGCGAACTTGTTGTTGACCCATTTGTTGGCAGTGGAACAACCTTAGTAGCTGCACAAGATTTGAACCGCAACTCAGCGGGATTTGATTTGAACAAAGATTACATTGAATTATGCAAAGAACGTTTAGCACAACAAAATGCGTTTAATAACTGCCAACAAATACCAATAGAGGACGATGCCAGGAACATAAACCAGTATTTTTCTGAAAACTCAATAAGCCTGATCTGGACTTCACCTCCCTATTCCAATCTCCTCAACAGGAAAAGAAAGAATAAGTCCCGGAGAGATAGAGATAATGAGCAACTTGACAAAATTGAACAGTATTCGCAAGATGAGAGAGATCTGGGAACATATTCAATTGAAAAGTGGGCTACTGCAATGGGTGAAATCTTCGAAGGCATGCTTCCCTTACTAAAACCTAAAGGGCATTGCGTGATAAACGTACCGGACTTTTGGATGGATAATAAGCGGATAACCTTGCACATATATTTGATTGATGAAATGCGCAAAAGAGGCTATGAACTTCGTAATACCATTATCTGGGATAGAACAAATATCGTAAATAATATCGGTATCTTTGGTTGGCCGAGTAATTACATCACAATGGGAACCACATTTGAATATTTATTAGATTTCTGGAAACCACCAAAAATGTAAGTTATAGGAGCTAATATGCTGAAAGTATTCACAAAAGAGGAACTCATTTCGAAACTGAAGGTTATTAAAGATATGGGCTGGATTGAAAACTATCGAAAAGGTAATGATGGTTCTGCTGGTAATGTCCTTGAGGATCTTTTAGATATTCCAGAAAACAATCTTGCTATTGCGAATTCCGGTGAATGGGAATTCAAAACCAAAAGGAAAACATCATCATCCCTGTCCACACTTCTGCATAATGAGCCATCACCCAGAAATGCCTTTCTTGTTCCAAAACTACTATTACCCTTTTATGGCTGGAATCATCAACTTGCTGGTTCAAAGTATCCAGATTCTGAGATGAGTTTCAGACAGACCATTTATTGCAAGCGTTTTAGTGATAGAGGATTCACAGTTAAATTAGATAGAAAAAAAGAAAAGATTGTTATCAATTTTGATGCTTCAAAGGTTGATAATAGACACTCGGATTGGCTAAATTCAGTGTCTGAACGAGTTGGTCTTGGCAGTCTTTCTCCAGAACCATATTGGGGATTTAGGGATGTTGCAGCTCATGTTGGAGCTAAGCTGGTTAACTGTTTTTATGTGTTTGTGGATGTGAAAAAAGAAAGTGGAAAAGAATATTTGCAATACAATGACATAAAGATGCTTAGCACATTTTCTATGGCAAAATTCATTGATGCTTTGGAGAATAACTTAATCTATATCGATTTTGATGCAAGAACAGGCCATAATCATGGGACTAAGTTCAGAATGAGAGAAGCAAATATACATCTGCTGTATGAGAAAGTTACTTTGATTTAGAATTGAGATTCTTTTGTATTCGATAATTGATTAGGAGACTATTGTTTTACTTAACAATGAAATCATTAAAGAATATAACAGTAAGTTATGCAAATACTAATATGTATTTTTCCAAGCGATTATAAGCACATTTCGAGATGAGAAAAATGTTAGCGATAAGAATTTAAACAAAACAAAAGACAAATTCTTCTCAATGCTTATTAAGGGTTTTAACAATGACACCATCAAAAATAAAGAAGACATAGAGTTTTTAGTCAATTCTCTGAATCGCGAAACAAATAGTGATTATTCACTTTGTAATCTTCTAGTGTCATGTCAAGCTTGACATGTCGCATGGGTTAGAAATGATTGTCTCCTCAAAGCGAGGTGATTATGATCAAGTGCAAAGTGATTCTAACCAAGGCTGAGTGCGATGATCTCGAAACCATTGTCAGTAAAGGGACGCATTCTGTATCTAAGGTTAAAAATGCCATGGCATTACTAAGTTGCGATGAAAGCGAATATGCCACGAAGTATTCAAACAAAGTCATTGGCGACATAATCAGGGTCAGCATGAAAACCATCGAGAGATTGAAGAAGAAGTTTGTAGAAGAGGGATTCGAAACAATCATGAGCCCAAGTAAATCTAGACGAATGTACGTGAAGAAATTTGATGGGGAACTAGAAGCTCATCTTGTTGCTTTGTGTTGCAGAGAAACGCCGTCAGGATATGCTAAGTGGTCTCTGAGGTTGTTGGCAGATAAAAAAGTTTAACATAACGTTTATATTCATAATGATGTTGTTAGTAGCTTTCACCCCCGCAGGTCACACAAGCCTACGGGGATGAATTGCATCAGGACTCAGTCTTTTATGGCTTTTGGTTTCCTGCTTACCGGGCTTTCGCTCCAGTAGAATTTAACGCCAATCACCACCTGTTGATTTAGGTGATCCACAATTTCTGGGTATTGGGCTTGCAGGTTTTGTAGAAGGCTTGCACGTTACGGTAGATCAGTAGTGCATGGGATTGGGACAAGCTGTTCAGCAAGCATAGAAGCTTGCTTCTTCCTTGCTCACCCTGTTCTTTATCGCCACATACCCTGTCAAGCTGTTCGCAAAGAAAGTTTTGGTTGGTATTGGGTGGCCTTGAATATGTTTGCGTTTGGGTGAGTAAGCAAAGAAGCAGCCTTTTACCTATGATTTATAGGTTATTCCGAATGCATTTACAGAATCCGTGATAGTTGGCACAGATTCCTCCCATAACGCTGATGATGCCCCAAAACAAAGGCCCAAGCACAATACTGAGGAAAGTCGGTTTAAAGGATGGCAGCAGATACATGCCCCAGGTGATTAGATAAGCTCCCACCACGATCAGGCAATGCCCAAAGATAATCATGGCTTTTCGGTTGTTTTCCCAGCCAAGATAGATGAGGGCTAAACCAATAAACAGATGGATTGCCATTGCGGTTTTAAAAACCAGATAAAGATATCCGCTCAGCAAAATCAGCAGAATCCCCAAAACGATTGAAACGTAACCATGTTTTCTCATTTAATTACCTCGCTTATGTGCAACCACTTTCTTGTTAAACCTGATTTGCTGTCAAGGAGAGAATCCTGGGGATGTATTTCCGTAGGTGTGATGATCAGGATTTTTGTGTCGTGTCAAATATAAGTGAGCCGATCTCCCGATCGGCTCGTGGCAATCTGGAGATTGCCACCCGTGCGCCTGTGTGCGCTGCATATCAGACAGGTGAAAGTCCTGTTCAGAGTCACGTCAAGCTCTGTAGCTGAAGGTAACTGCGTCACCGTGAGGTGGGGTGGAGAGCAACCGGAAGCGAACGACCAGTCCGTAGGATAACGAACTCGATTCGGCAGGATAAGTTGTCGAGCCCCCGGGTACAAGGTGAAGACTAAGACCCGGAAAAGGCACAGCGGGTGGAACTGCTGTCTCCCTCCGGGAAAACCTGAGCGGTTGAAGGACGTAACATTTGAAGCCAGTTCAGGAGCTGTCATGTGGTTGGAGATGGAATGGTCAGGAAGGTGCGCAGCGTAAAGCAGGGAGACCTGCCACCGGACAAGAGAGGGTGGCAGGAGTCA
>DIXL01000062.1 GCA_002428685.1 Cloacimonetes bacterium UBA6081
GTCTCTTAAATGAGTAACCTGTTTTCTGGAGAGCCGTATGCGGGAAAACCGCACGTACGGTTCGGAGGGAGGGGAGCCAGTAATGGATAACTCCCCTACCCCTATTATGCTTGACATGACAATAGTCGGTGCTATGCAATCAATGGGTGAATTATTTTCTGGACAGGATTGGGGCTTTTGGGTTACAGATTTTCGCTTAAATCCAATTGCCATAAGCTAAGAAAAACCAAGGAATTGACTAAAGTTTGTGAAACGAAGTAAGCAGCATAAAAAACAAAGCATAATTCACCAAAGCTACCGCATTTCGATAACCGAAGGTGCATTTGCCCAGGTGTATGGAAATTTAGCCCAAATAGGCTCTTCTTTTATTACCAAATTGATGGTTATTTTAGGAGCCAGCCCCATGCACTATAGCCTGTTAAGCGCAATCGGACAGGTTTCTGCCATCTGGCAGCCTTTGGGTGTGGCACTTACTCACAAGCTAAATCAACGCAAGCATGCCTGTGTGTGGACTACGGCTGTGGGGCGGTTTTTAACCTTTTTTCTGGGTTTGTCGCTCCTGTTTCCAAATACTCAGCAGGGCATTTGGTTTGTGCTGGTTCTGCTGTTCTTTAGTGCAGGGTTTCAGGCAATTGGAGCCAATATCTGGATTGCCTGGGTAAGTGATTTGATCCCGCTTTCCATTAGAGGCAGGTTCTTTTCACGGCGCAATCAGATCTTGATTAGTGTAGGACTAATCGTTAGCTATATTCTTAGCTTTCATGTGGATTTATTTGAAGCTAACAAAGGTGGTTTCAAACAATTCTACATAGATTTGCTGGGAGCAGGATCGTTTTTTACCGTGCAAAACCAGGCTTGGTTTCTGGCTGGAATCTTTGTTTTTGCCACTCTTATAGGTTTATTCGGACTCACGATTCTGGCAAAACAGCCGGAACGGCCAATGCAGAAAGGCACCAATCAGGGCTTGCGTTCCCGCTATCGAGAACCCTTCAAGGACAAAAACTTCCGTCTGCTGCTGGTGTTTGGCATGTGGTGGATGCTGGCTATCGGAATTGGCAGCCCTTTTTGGGGACCATATATGATGAAAAAGCTGACCATGAGCCTGTTTGAAATGCAACTTTACAGCACTCTGCACATGGTATCGTCATTGCTGTCCTTTCAATTTTGGGGCAAGTTTATAGATCGCTTTGGGAATAAGAGTGCCATGAAAATCTGCGTGGTTTTGGGTGGCCTGAATCCTTTGTTCTGGCTATTTACCAGCGCAGGGAACTATAACATTCTGTGGTTCGAAGGCATCATCTCCGGTTTTATGTGGGCTGGAACAGGGATTATCACCACAAATTTTGTGCTGTCCATTGCTCAAAAGGGAAAGCAGCAAGTGTATTCAGGTGTTTATGCTGCGTTGACAGGCTCGGCAATGATGCTTTCAACTTTGGCTTCCGGCATATTTTATCCTGGAACCTTGGATGTGGGTTTTAGGGTGCTGGAGCCGGAACAGGTGATTTTTGGGATTGGGGGTTTTATGCGGTGGTTAAGCTTTATACCGTTGCTGTTCGTGGTGGAAAAAAGAGGGATCTCTTTGCGAAAGGCTTTTTCTGTTTCGCTGCTTTATGTGCTTGAAAGGATAAATTGTTATTGGGAGAATATTTTAAAAAGGGGATAGCTCATGGATTATGGGGACAATACGGACAATCTGGCTTAACTTCCTTCGAATAGTGTAAGTTGTTCGTTTTTTTTTCTGCTCCCAATTTCTAACCCATGAAGAGACCGAATATCAACCACTGCTCCATAGGCAAGAAAAGTTTCTTTAAAAAGTTCGATTTTGCCATTCCAGTAAACCATAGCACATGCCATTGGTGCTCCCTTGCCCCCATTTTTACCATCTACCAAAAACCGAAGTCTAGTATCATACAGAAAGCAAATAGCACTCGCCTTTCCCCAAATATATTCTTTCCAATGGCCTGTGTTAGTAGCAACAGGAATAAGTGCTAAAACTTCAGAGTTGTAATACTTGTTTGCATGAGCACATTT
The DNA here is from genome assembly GCA_002428685.1 of Cloacimonetes bacterium UBA6081. Lineage (GTDB taxonomy): Bacteria > Cloacimonadota > Cloacimonadia > Cloacimonadales > Cloacimonadaceae > Cloacimonas. The sequence continues at coordinate 2,032 of DIXL01000062.1, forward strand.
ATACAACCATTGCTTAATTGAGGTTCCGTTTATTTTATCATAACCATAAGGCGGATTTACATAAATGCTTGGGTAATCCCAAGATTCTTTTAGTCCGTCATGCTCTGGAAGGATAAAATTTGTTTCTGCATTTACTACTGAGCATACATTGGAGCAAGGATCCAGGCTTATTGTCCCCCCTAAAACCTTTTTTACTGCATTCACATATTTTGGAGGAGTGCACCAGTGAATGCTTTGCGTGTTTACTTTTCTTCCTGCTGTCATGAGTGGATTGCCTGCCAATCTTTTTCTTGCAATGTTTTCAACTCATGCCTAAGAATAGCAAAATCTTTCTTGGGTGTAATAATGTTAAACCAACTCTCAACGACCTCCAAGTTATTACTAAAATACTTCTTCAAGACAAGATCAGCCTTAATATCCATTTTTACTTTTGTAAAACGGTTTGATCCTTTTTTCCCACTATAGCTGGAATAAAATGCATCTCGCACCCCAGCAAGACCTGGTAAGGGTTTTAGAATAAAATTTTCTGTAAAAAATGAAATGCCTTCATCAGTAAGAAATATCAGCCAATCATACGATTGGGCTAAAACCATTATTTCCTTATTGTGATGTTCAGAGGTAAACCAATTCCCATGATTGCTAACAACCCCGATTGTAAGAACAAAACGCGAAAGTAGCTCTTTATCATTAGAGTTTATTACTTTTTCCATAAGTGTAAAATATTCTCCAGTAGTGTATGAGCCATCTGCTTTTGGAATAAGCCCATATAATCTTCCGTCTATAGCCCTGAATCTCTGCAATGAAGACACAGTTCTGGCTACATATGCGCCTTGCTTTGCTTTTTCAATAGTTTGAGGTCCCTTTTTCATACCTTCTTCCACACCGACTCTTTTACATTCGAAAATTGCATAGGGTTTTTTATGCAATTTGACTACAGAATAACCTATTGCATTTTGTTTAATGCCGCCGTGATAAGCGGTTAAGTAATGATCACTTGTATCGCCAATAGTACATGAGTTGCGTAGCACATTTTGTTTATCCAATAACACATTTGATTTAAAAGTTTGCAAAGTATACTCAGCGTTAGATGCGATAAAGCTCCGGGCAATTTTATTTGCAGTTAAAGGTAAGTTTTCAAGAGAACAACTATCAGAATAAAGCAATGTTGAGGGATGCAGACTGAACTCCACGTTGTGAGTTATCTCCTCGTTTCCAAATTCGGGAAGTGGTTTTTCGATCGCAGTGCTATGCTCCAATCCCCAAGCTTTAATCAAATAAAAGGTGATTATTTCTACAATTGTCCCCAATGCCCGTCCCGCTGCTTTCTTTTTATCTTGAGTATAATGAAAGACTTTGTCCGCAAGAACATTCTGGAGTTTGTAACTGATGTATATGACATGTAATCTCCTCACTCATTTGCTGGTTTGCGTAATCGTCGTTACATTATTCACATTAGCTATTACCTCAATGCAAACCTCGACTAATTTATGGACACTGCCATCTTGGGCGAGAGTTTTGTCAATAAAAAAATGGCTGTCTCCTGTTTTGTGTATATTCATTTTCAAGAAACACTTATAAATAGTAAGCTATATTTTGATTGACAAAAACAGCCTCTGGAAACTTTATCCCTTATCGTAGATAAATTTACGTGCAAAGCAACTGCTAATGCTTATTTAATGAATCTGTTTCAGTTTTGCTAAGGTGTTTGTTCGCAGTTGCTGCTAATACATATAAGGAGATCCAAAATGGCCGTCCCAAAGAGAAAGACATCCAAAACCCGCAGAGATAAACGTAGAACTCATGATGCTTTAACTCCTCCGAGTTTCAGCACTTGCAGCAAATGCGGCGAAGCTTCACGCGCCCATCACATTTGCGACAATTGTGGCACCTATAACGGTAAGCAAATATTAGCCGTCAAGGGGTAAGGTGCGCGTAGCCGTCGATGCTTTCGGAAGCGATAATGCACCGTTTCCGGAAATAGAGGGCGCAGTTCTTGCCATTAAAGAAGACTTTACCGAGCAAGTGATCCTGGTTGGGGACGAAACAGTTCTTACCCGAGAATTGGGTAAATACTATTTTGATCCTGCCAGGATTCGTGTTGCTCATGCCAGTGAACGCATCGAGATGGGAGACAGTGCCTCAGCTTCGGTTCGCACCAAAAAGGATTCTTCATTGGTGCGGGCTGTGGAACTTTACAAATCCGATGAAGCTGATGTGGTGGTAAGCGCAGGAAATACCGGGGCGGTAATGACAGCTTCCTTGCTGGTTTATGGCCGCATCAAGAATGTATTGCGTCCTGCAATCGCAGTTGTATTTCCCACCCAGGTGGGCTCAGAAATACTGTTGGATATGGGAGCTAATGTAGATTGCTCCGCAGAAAATTTGCTGCAATTTGCCCAACTTGGCAGCCTGTATTTTGAATATTTTTTCAAAGAATCTCGTCCCCGCATATCACTACTAAACATTGGCGAAGAAAGTGCTAAAGGCAACATCATCACAAAACAGGCCTATCAGCTTTTGGTGGGTAGCGGACTAAACTTCATTGGCAACATCGAAGGTAAGGACATTATCACGGGAGTTACAGACGTAATTGTTTGTGATGGCTTTGTAGGCAATATCGTCCTGAAAACCATAGAGGGTGTTGGTTTTTCCATTTTTGAGATTTTGAAAGAACAAATTAATAAAGACTGGATTGCGAAATTTGGTGCATTACTGTCCTATCCGGTTTATACTTATATGAAGAAGAAACTGGATCACACTGAATATGGTGGTGCTTTGCTGGTTGGATTGAATGGCATTACAGTAGTGTCGCATGGACGCAGCAATGCCAAAGCGATGAAGAATGCCATCCGTTTTGCCGATCGCATTGCAAATTCAGGCTTTGTGAACCATTCCAAAGAATACTTTGAGAGGTTGTAATAATGGTAAGTTATCATGCCAAGTTTTCTGCGTTTGGCAGCTTTGTTCCCAAGAAGATTTTAACCAATTTCGATCTGGAAAAGATCGTTGATACTACCGACGAATGGATTCGCAGCCGCACCGGCATGTCTGAACGACATATAGCCTCAGAAACAGAAGCAGCCAGCGATTTTGCCCACCAAGCCGCAATTAATGCCATCGAAAGCTCGGAAGTTAAGTATAAAGATATCGATCAGATAATCGTTGCCACCTTTACCGGTGATCATCCCTTTCCTTCCACCGCTTGCATAATCCAAAAGAAACTGGGATTAAAAAACACTCCCGCCTTTGACGTTTCGGCAGGATGCACAGGTTTTATCTACGCTTTGGATATTGCCCGTCAATATGTGGAAAACGGTATTGCAAAAAACATCCTGGTTATCGGGGTTGAAGTTTTGACCAAAATTATCAACTGGAAAGACCGTAATACCTGTGTGCTGTTTGGTGATGGAGCTGGCGCAACAATTGTCAGCCGTGCTGAAGCCAGTGACATCAGCCGCATCATAGACAGTAAAATAGATGCCGATGGCAGCCAGGGTGAGCTGCTAATTCAACAAGCCGGTGGCTCCAGAATGCCAGCCAGCCACGAAAGTGTGGATGCCAATTTACACACGGTTTACATGGAAGGCAATCGCATTTACAAGAATGCCATTAAAAGCATGTTTGCCTCGTCCGACGAACTTCTGCGCCGCAACAACCTGACAGTATCAGACATTGATTGGGTGATTCCACATCAGGCAAATCTGCGTATTATAGAGGGTTTGGCCGATAAGATGCACCTTCCCATGAATAAAGTTATCGTGAACATAGAAAAGTATGGCAACACCTCTTCTGCCACCATCCCCATTGCCATTGATGAAGCAATCCGCAATAAGAAAATCCGCCGGGGCGACATCATCCTGCTTACCTCATTTGGCGCGGGATTAACCTGGGGCAGCATTTTAGCCAGATATTAATAATTGAGAATTGAGAATTGAAAATGTTTTGGGTGCTTTCGGTGTCTTCGGTGGTTAATAAACTTTATTAGGAGCTAAACATGAAAACAGCATTTGTTTTTCCCGGTCAGGGAGCGCAATACATCGGGATGGCTTTGGACTTCATGCAAAGCAATCCCCGTAATATGGATGTGATTGATAGCTTTGATGCAGCCCATAAAACAGATTTGAAACATGTGATGACCGAAGGGCCGGAAGAAAACCTGAAACAAACCAGTTACACGCAGCCTGCCATCCTTTTTCACAGCATGGCTGCCCTGCATCGGTTTCAGGAGCATAGTAAGGTTCAGGCAGATTTTGTTGCAGGCCATTCCTTAGGTGAATTCAGTGCTTTGGTAGCCTCCGGAATGCTTAGTTTTGCAGATGCAATGCATCTTGTGCACAAACGGGGCGAATTTATGATTAAAGCCAATGCCGGTGTTCCCTTTGCCATGAGTGCAATTATTGGCTTGGATGCAGATACTGTAATCCAAATATGTCAGGAAGCAGCTTCTGCAGGTTTGGTGCAGGCTGTGAATTTTAACACACCCATTCAGATAGTTATTTCCGGAACCGCTGAGGGTGTTGCTGCTGCAGGAGAACTGGCAAAAGCCAAAAGAGCAAAACGTGTGCTGCCTTTGGTAGTGGGTGGCCCGTTTCATACTCCGTTGATTGCCCAAGCAAGCTTATGGTTGTATGAAGAAATGAAATCTATAGCTTTCCACAATGGTGCTATCCCCGTAATCTCAAATTTGGATGCCTTACCTTGTGTGGATGGAATGATACAACGTGAAAAACTGGCTAAGCAGATAATTTCACCGGTGCGCTGGGTGCAATGTGTCCAATTTATGATTGCAGAAGGCGTAACCCGCTTCATAGAGTTTGGCCCTCAAAAAGTGCTGAGCGGAATGATAAAGAACATCAACAAGGATGTGGAAGTTTTTTCCATTGACAAATTTGAAGATATCGAGGCTGTTGTATCCATCACAGGTTGATGCAGTTAAATTAATGAATTTGGTTCATGAGGATGTAATGAAAAGAGATTTTGATAATCAAATAGTGGTAATAACAGGCGCAGCCCGCGGCATCGGATTTGCTATTGCCGAGGCATTTGCAGTCTCCAAGGCCACCGTGATTATAATAGATGTTGTTCCTGATGCAGTTGAAAAAGCTGTGGCAAAGCTGCAAAGCGTTGGAGCTAAAGTTTTTGGCTATGTGGGAAACGTTACGGACAGTGCAGGCATTGAAGCACTGTTTGCACAAATTATGGCTGAGCATGGAGGCATCCACTGCCTGATCAATAATGCCGGAGTAACAAGAGACAACCTGCTGATTCGGATGAAAGAAGAAGAATGGCAATTGGTGATGGATATCAACCTCAAGGGTAGCTTTATTTGCACTCAGAAAGCTTTTAAACACATGATGAAAGCCCGCAAAGGCAGCATTATTAATATTGCCAGTGTAATCGGTCTTATGGGTAATGCCGGCCAGGCCAATTATGCCGCCTCAAAAGGCGGATTGATAGCTTTTACCAAGTCCTGTGCCAAAGAATTTGCCAGCCGCAATGTGCGCGTAAATGCAGTTGCTCCTGGCTTTATAGAAACAGAAATGACCGCCAACTTAAGTGCTGAAATCCGCGCTGAATATGCCAAAGTAATCCCCTTACAAAAGATGGGTTCTCCCGTGGATGTTGCCAATCTCTGTATGTTTTTAGCCTCGGATGCCAGCGACTATATCACCGGCCAAACCATCGCTGTGGATGGTGGCCTCACAATGCAATGAAATTATTACCAAAATCCCATAAAATAAACACACTTCAATAACATAGGAGGAATAATGGATATTGAAGCCAAAGTAAAACAGATAGTGATGGATAAGCTGGGTGTAGAAGAATCCCAGATAGTTCCGGAAGCTAACTTTATCGAAGACCTTCGTGCCGATTCCTTGGATACTGTGGAACTCGTTATGGCTTTCGAAGACGAATTCAGCCTCACCATTCCGGATGAGGATCAGGAAAAACTTCGCACCGTTGGTCAAGCCATCGATTACCTGAAGGAAAAACTGGGATAATAGCAACCCCAAAACACGTGGATCAATCCTGATAGCTTCAATGGTATCAGGATTGAATCCACACTTTGCTTGCCCTAATCTGAGACCTACGTGTCCGTTTCAGATCGCGGCAATAAAGGTGTAGATAAATAATAGAAAATGAGGTTTTTATGTCGAAAAGAAGAGTAGTAATAACTGGTATTGGAGCAATAACCCCTGTGGGACACAATGTTCAACAGACTTGGCAAAGCCTGATAAACGGCGTATCCGGAGTGGGAATAATCTCACGCTACGACGCAACAGAACTTCCAGTTCACATAGCTGCAGAAGTAAAGAACTACAATCCCGAAGAACACTTTGATCATAAAGAAGTAAAGAAGCTGGATCTTTATGCACAATTTGCCATGATCGCTGCCAGAGAAGCTGTGACCGATGCAGGATTAACTGCCGGCACCTTTGATCCGGACAGGGTTGGCGTAATCACAGGAGCCGGTATTGGTGGCATTATGACCTTTGAAGAAGAATGCATCAAGTGCCACACCCAAGGTCCGCGCCGGATCAGTCCTTTTTTTATTCCCAAAATGATCGGCAACATAGCCGCAGCTCACATCAGCATTGAACACAATTTCAAAGGCATCAACTATAGCGTGATAAGTGCCTGTGCCAGTGCCAATCATGCCCTTGGTTCTGCCATGCGGGCAATCGTTTATGGAGATGCCGATATCGTAGTCAGCGGTGGCATGGAGGCAGCAGTTACGCCTTTGGCAGTGGGAGGTTTTTCTTCCATGCGAGCTCTTTCCACGCGCAACGATGATCCGGAAAAAGCTTCGCGTCCTTTTGATCTGGAACGGGACGGTTTTATCATGAGCGAAGGCTCTGCCATCCTGGTGTTGGAAGAGCTGGAACATGCCCTGGCACGTGGAGCCAAAATCTATGCCGAAATGGCAGGATATGGAGCCACAGGAGATGCCTATCACATCACTGCTCCCACCGAAGATGGAGAAGGCAGCTCCAGAGCTATGCTGATGGCATTGAAAGATGCAGGCATGCAGCCCACAGATATAGATTACATCAATGCTCATGGCACCTCCACTCCCTTGAATGACAAGGGCGAAACCATGGCTATCAAAAATGCGTTTGGCGATTATGCTTACAAGGTTAAAGTGAATTCCACCAAAAGCATGGTAGGCCACATGCTTGGAGCAGCCGCAGGAATTGAAGCCATCGTCTGTGTAAAAACCATTGAAACCGGCATTATCCATCCCACGATCAATCTTACGCATCCCGATCCGGATTGTGATTTGGATTATACTCCCCACAAAGCCGTTCAGAAACAGGTTAATGCGGCTTTGTCCAATTCACTTGGCTTTGGTGGCCACAATTCTGCCATCATTATCAAGCGCTACGTCTAACCCCGGTTGATCTTTCCAGATGGAGAAACAGATGAAATCTATCATCTCCCTGATCGTAGATTATTTTAGCGGGAAAAAGATCAGCGAGCAATATCCTAAATGGGAGAAAAGCCTTGTCCAGCTTCAAAAACGCCTGGATTACAACTTTCATGATCCTACTTTGCTCCACGCCGCTCTCACCCATAAATCCTATTTACGCAGGCGTTACGACGAGCATAAAGCTCCCTCGCCTTTTGAGCGCATGGAGTTTCTGGGCGATTCCATCCTGGGTTTCATTATTAGCAAAGAGCTGTTTTCGCATCATCCCGACGAGCAGGAAGGCCAGCTTTCCAAACTGAAATCCAAAATTGTTTCCGAAACTTACCTGACTCTGAAAGCCAATGCTTTGGACCTGGGCAAGTATGTTTTGCTAAGCCCCGAAGAACAACAATCCGGAGGGGCAACCAAAGCATCAATCCTCTCGGACACCATGGAGGCCTTGATTTGTGCAATCTATCTGGATAGCGGGATATCGGCAGCAGGCAGGTTTATCCGCCATCACATTCTGGTGGATTACGAAGAAACCGTTACCCGCGACGAACTGGTGAATTATAAAAGCATCCTGCAAGAACACATGCAAGGCAAAAATCAGGAACCTCCCCGCTATATTACCATTGCCGAAGAAGGCCCCGAACACAACAAAACCTTCGTGGTGGAAGTGCGTTTGGGCAGCAGACTCCTCGGCACCGGCAAAGGCAGCACCAAGAAAAACGCCCATCAGGAGGCAGCCAGACTGGCCTGTCAGAAACTGGGAGTGTAGCAATCACTATTTTCTCCAGATAATTCCCATAGATCACATAGATCACATAGATCACATAGATCACATAGATCACATAGATCACATAGATCACATAGATCACATTTGGCAGACCGTTGCACATAAAGAAGTATGTCGTTCCCGCGGAGGCGGGAATCCAGCCCTGATTAATCCTGAAGGGATGCCATATACATCATATTGATAGATAAGCAATTTCATAGTGCTCACCAAAACTTTTTTTACATGCCTGGATTCCCGCCTCCGCGGGAACGACAGCAAATTGTTGCTTTGTGCACTGGTCTCTTTATTCATCCCCTGTTTGCTCTCCCCCATAAGCATTCCCATATCATTCCCATATCAATCCCAATATTATTGAGAATGATATGGAAATGATATGGCAATGCAAGCAGGTGAAGTAGGCAGCTTTTTTTTAGTTGATATGCCAAGACTTCGTAATAATCTTATCCGAGTAAATAAACAAAGCCCCAGGTTTTTTACACCCGGGGCTTTGCAATTTGCAATTAACTTATTAACCTGTTAACCGGCTATTTTACAAACCCGTTAACCTGCTAACCCGTTAACTATTTCATCATGATCATTTTCTTGGTGCTGCTATATTTGCCGGCATTCATTTTGTAGTAATAAACACCGCTGGATACAGCGCGACCGTTTCCATCAGTTCCATTCCACACTATGCTATGGTTTCCAGCTTCCTTGGTGTCATTAACCAGGGTTTTCACCAGCTGGCCTTTGACGTTGTAGATCTGGATGCTAACAGGTGTATTTGCGTTCACACTGTAGCTGATAGTGGTTTCGGGATTGAAGGGATTGGGGAAGTTATTGTTAAGCGCAGTGGCTATCACAGGAACAATTGGGTCTTCGTTGTCGGTTCCACCGATGGTTACATCGTCAACCATGAAAATCCATGCATCGTCAGAAAGGCATTGGATTCCGATATAGATGGGACCGGTCTGAGTGATTGCATAGGTGAATTCAGTCCATTCAAGAGGAGCCTGGACATAGTTGGCACCGCTGATGAAGGTGAAGTTATTGGGGTCGGTTCCAGTAGTGGATACGCCAACCTTGAATCTTTCCAATCCATACTCATCAGTGAGTGAACGTGCCCAGAACTTGATGGATGTGGCATCCGTAACTTGAGGACTAATCATCCAGTCATTATTAGGACCAGTTCCGTATGGAGGTATTTTGCTGGCGATTGCAACAGCAAACTTCGATCCGGTATGAGCGGTGAAGGTAGTGATTGGAGGTGTGGTTGAGGCAGGGTTGAACACCATGAATGCCATAGCAGCACCACTGCCGGGCCAGGTAACATCTTCCATGGGATAAGTGACACTCTGGTCAACATCTACATTTGTCCAGGGGGCAAACGTTGTGGCGAAATCAGCATAGGTTTCAAAGCTGTCCACAAACAGGTTGCCGGAGGCAGGAAGTTGGAAGTTCACAGTTGTGGTTTGGCCGGTTACCACAATTACGCCTGTTTGAGTTACAGAGCTGTAATTGGGATGCGTGGCAGTTACGCTGTGAGTTCCTTGTTGCACTGTCAAGCTGTAAGCACCGCTGGCATTTGTGGTAGCAGAAACAGTTCCGCAAATAACTGTTGCGCCACTGATGGCTTGGTTTTGCATATTGCGGACGATACCGGCAATGGTTCCAATCTGATTGCTTCTGTAAAGCGGATTGGAGAATGCAGGAATTGCTAATGCTCCAGCAGTATAAACAGCTTTCACAGCCCATCTGTAGGTGCCATCAGGCAGACTACTCCAACCAGTATCTTGATGGCCGGTTGCGGTGATGGGATCGGCAGTGAGGCTGGTCCAGGCTGTTTCATTGGTTTCCTGGCCTTGAATTAAACGCCATACTTTGTAGCCTGTAAGGGCACGATCGCTATTATAATCCACAGGATGGATTGCTTTGGCAACCAGAGCACCAGCATCGGCTGTAAGTTCTGGAGCTGCGGTAGGAGCACTGTAACCAACATAACCTCTGATATTCCAATTGTAGGTTAATTCGTCATTCACACCGGTAAGGGTAGTCCAGGCACCCTGCCAATACATCATATTACCAAATCCTTCATCCTGAGGACCGGCATCGCAGCCAGCAGGGTAACCGCTGGTTACATTACAGCGATAGCCAAACCACAGCTCACCGTTAGGAACGGTAACAGGAGTGGTTAGGATAACTGTATTATACTGATCCAAAGTAGGTGTGAAGGCTTGATCTACAACCTGTGTAGCAGGAGCAGTGGCAGTGCCGCCAGTCCATACACGGGCACTGAAAGTTCCAGCTTGGGCAGGCCACAGGTCAAGAGCATAAAGGCTCATACCCTGATAGTCGGCCAAGGCAGTTGCGGGGAAGCGGATGGCGACGTCAAAATCAGCTGCACCGCCGGTTCCGATACTGTCGTCGTTGTCGCCACAATAGGAAATCCATTCACCACCTGCGGTTCCGGGAGCCATCCAGGTTACGTTTACATTGGCACCTGCTTCCACAGCTTGCACTGCCGCGGCAGGAAGGGTGATTTCGGTCATTACGAAGTCCTGGGTGGTGGTTTGCATTCCGGTAATCACCACGCCGGCTTGGGTGGCGGTTTGATAGCTGGCTTTGGCACAGGTAACGGTATAAGTTCCTGCATAAACGCCAAAGCTATACACACCGCTGGCATTGGAAACACCACTGTAATCACCGGCTGTTACGGTTGCACCAGCTACGGGGAGGTTGGTTCCAAATTCAGTAACGGTTCCAGTTAAGGTTCCCATCATGCCTTTGTGAATTTCATTGGAGAAGGCAGGAGTGGAATAAACACCATTGGTGTAAGCAGCTTTTACTGCGAATTTATAAACACCGGAGGGCAGAGGCTGCCAGGTGTTATCTACATAAGTTGTAGGTGTGATGTTGCTGGGGGTAAGGCTGGTCCACAAAGCTTCATCGCCTTGGTTGGCAGCCAGTAAACGCCAAACTTTGTAACCAAGCATGGTGCGGTCGTTGTTGGCCACAGAGAGGGCGGGTTCGCTGAGTTTGGGATTGGCAACCATTGCACGGCTGCCAGGAAGGGTAGGATAGCTGACAGGCAGCTTAACTGCAGACTGATTTGCGCTTAAAAGCTCATCAGAATTGAACTTAAGCAGGCCTGTAGGGCTGGCGATGGACACATCGTCCATGAACCAAACATACCACATGCCATCGCTGGTGGTATTGGGATCATCGGCATGCCAGGCAATCTTGATTTGCTGGCCGGCATAGGAAGCCAAATTCACAGTGATAGGAGTGGCATAGTAGTTCCAGCCACCGGTTAGGGCGGTTGCATCCCAAACGGGGGTCCAGGTTGTGCCATTATCGGTGGATACTTTCACATAATAATGGTCGTTATTTGCAGAGCCAAGGAACACATAGCTCCAGAAAGTAAGCATTCCAGCAGGAGGACAGGCAAACTGTGGCGTCATAAGCCATTCATCCTGGTGGTTGTAGCTCCAGAACATACCGGTTTGTTTTTCACCGGTGTGTGGTGGTACAGCAGGAGTAAGGGCTACTGTGCCAAGATGGCACCAGGTTGGGGCTACGCCCGTGGTTCCGGCAGCACTGGTATCAGTGATGATCTGAGTCCAATCGGTAGGCGGGAAGGCAGTGCCTTCAAAGCCTTCCGTGATGCCGGTGGCACCAGGATTAGGAGCTTGCCAGGTTAGGGTTACATTGGTGAAATTGGCAGCTTCTGCGGCAACCACACCATAGGGCGGATAGGCCATTTCGTTCACCGTAATGTTGCCCATATTTACATCGGTGGTGCCAACAACAACCGTTCCTGTCGCGCCTTGATAGCCTGTGGCATTGGCAACGTAGTTATAGGTTTGGCTGGCAAACACACCGGTGATGGTGAAGTTACCAGTGGCATTGGTGGTGGCAGTGTAGGGTTCATAACCGCTTAAAGCGATTGTAGCATCAGCAATACCAACCGTGGGTGCATCGCTGCCCACAATTTTACCGGTAACGGTAACCTGTGGAAGCAAGGCAATGGTGAGATTAAGGGTGGTAGTTTGGTCTTCCACAATGGTTGCAGGCAGGGTTACAGCGGTGTAGCCATGTTTTGTGGCAGTAATTTGTTGCACGCCTTCTGCAATATAGGGGAAGCTATAGGTGCCATTGGCTCCGGTGGTGTAGGTTAGGGTACTGTTGGCCACTGTAACTGTGGCTCCTTCCAGAGGAGTAGTTCCTACACTGACGGTTCCTTGCAAAGCACCCATGCCTTCAGTTATAAAGAAGAAGGTGGTCTTGGGGAAAGCACCGGTTGCCGTTGCAGCAGCTGGAGCGGCAGGATCGTAATCGATGGTGTCGCTATACAGATTGAGTGCTCTGTTGGTGCCGATTGTTTGGGTTACAAACACATCACTGGGAGAATAATACTCTGTATCCATAGGACGTTCCACCAGCACCACAAGGTTTCCTCCGCCATAGGGGAAGGGGGTGGTGAGGGTGATGTTGATATTATTTGCACCGATAGGATAGTTTACTGTTCCATTAAACACCTGAGTAAGCTGAGTGGAGGGAATCCAGCCGGCGGACAGGTCTGTAAGAGTGGTTTCGCCAACCCAGATATTGGTAGGCTTATTAGGCAGGTTGGTGGCGAAGTTATTATAGAACTGAATACCGGTAAGCAAGCCACCGATATTAAGTTCGTTGGCATAATACAGGCTTTCAAACAGGCTGTTCTTATAATACATATCCACAGGGTAACGGCCCGTGGAACCACCGGTACCAACGGTAACGGCCACAATACCAGCTTCTTGCACTTCCACGGGGTAGTTTGCAGTCTGATTATTGGTGGCAATTTCGTCGCCGGTAAGCTCTACTTTACCATACAGGTAGGTGGGGCCAACAGTTGTGGGAGTCCACGGAATAGTAAAGGTGAGAGTTTCCTGAGGCTGGATGGCTGTGCCAGGAGCACTGGCAATCAGGACATCGCCTTCTTTCATCAGTTTTACGGTGTAGGTGTTTTGCGCCACACTGCCGTTATTCTTTACAGTAATATTGTAATTCCAAGCACTTTGAGCACTGGGAGTGGTATTACCGCTTATAGTAAGGCAACCAAGATCATTAGTGATCATTTGTCCGGTGTAAACGAAAGTGGTTTTGGGGAATTGACCGGAAACTGTAGGAGTGGTAGGAGGTGCTGCTGGATCATACAAAGTGGTATCACTTTGATTATTCAGCGCACGGTTGGTTCCGACCGTTTGGCATTGAAAGTAGTCCGAGGGACTGAAATACTCAGTGTCCATGGGACGATTTACAAACATAACCAAGTTACCACCAGTGTAAGCAAAGGGGGTGGTAAAGTTTATGTTAATAGTGTTGGCACCGATTGGATAATCCACCACACCATCAAACACAAGAGTCAGCTGGGTTGAGGGAATATAAGCTGATAGTGCTGTTTGAGTGGTGGTTCCAAGCCAAATTTTGGTTGGTTTACTGGGAAGATTGGTGGCAAAGTTATTATAGAACTTTACTCCGCTAATCGTTCCAGATACAAATCCAAGCTCATCGGGGTAGTATAGGCATTGAAAAATCGAGTTTTTCCAATACATATCCACCGGGACGCGAGCAGTCTGATCGCCGGCACCTATGGTTACTTCTGTTGCGTTTAGCACAGAAGCCACAAGGCCGAGCATGAATATCATCACGAGGAGTAATGATAATCTTTTCATAGTAGTCTCCTTTCCCATTATTTGATTGTTAGGGTTATTACTTTTTTTGTTAGCCCCAGAATGCCTTATAACAGCGGTTTTCCGGGCGTTTTAACACACCTTTAATCGGGATCTATTTTTTGCCATTTGCATCGCAAGTGGCCTACACACTATGAACTGTGAGAATTCTATTCCTCATCGTGAGTATAATAAAGCAGGCATAGGAATTCTGTCAAGCAGGAATTTGCATTCTGCCATACCACATCTGTATTTCCTTAGAAACCACAATAGTTACAGCTATAGTAGTAACACGGATGACCAGCAGTAAATGTTCCTTGTTTCCTCCTTGAAATAAGGAATCATTACAGAATCACTAAGCATGAAGTCCGTATTGATTCCGCAATAATTCCGTAATTGGTGTAAGAGAGAAAGATTTGAGAAAGGCGGGACAAGTGATGTTAACTGATTATGTTTTAAGGCTTTCCTTGTAGGCCAGTAGTTTTTGTTGCAGAGGTTTATCGCTCAAGGCCAAAATTTGCAACGCAAAAAGGGCAGCGTTTTTGGCCCCATTGATTGCCATGCAGGCTACCGGAACTCCCGGAGGCATTTGCACAATAGAATAGAGGGAATCCAGGCCGTTTAAAGCTCCGGAAGCCAGGGGTAAGCCAATTACCGGCAAAGTGGTATATGCGGCTATAACTCCGGGTAAATGTGCGGCAAGTCCCGCTCCGGCAATGATGACTTTGATACCTTCTTCTGCGGCTGTTTTGGCCAGGACTGCGGTTCTATCCGGATTGCGGTGTGCCGAGGAGATGTGCAGATCGTAGGCTACCCCGAAAGAATCAAGAGTTTCGGTGGTAGCACTGATCTTTTCGAGGTCGTTTTTGCTGCCCAGAATAATTCTGACGCAGGGGGTCATTTATTCATCTGCTCCGGGATAACGGTAAGAGCCTTATGGATTTCCGCCGCATCAACCGCAGTGCTGAAACTGGATAGGATTTCAGGATTCATAATCAGCTTGGAGATGTAGGACAGCGAAAACAGATGCTGCTTGTCGTTGTGCAGCAGCAACATAAAGAAGATGTTCACAGGTTTGTTATCTGGCGCATCAAAGTCCACCGGTTCCGAAGAACGTCCGAACAGGATGCTGGGAGCTTTGATTTTAGAAGGATGCAGATGACGGGGGTGCAGCAGCGCAACACCATTGCCAATGGCAGTGGAAATAAGCTCTTCACGCGCCACCACAACTTCATACAGCCAGCGGGCATCGCGCACCAGTTTGAGGTCTTTGGCTTTTTCGCTAAGGATGCGGATGGCGTCGTATTTGTTTTCGGCCGAGAAATTGAGAAAGATGTTTTCGGGGCGCATATATTCTTCAAAATGACAGATAACGCGCTTTAAGGCGAGCATTTTTTCGTCAATTTCGTTCAGGTTTTCCAGCCATTCATTCAGGGAATCCTCGTCTATTTTTACATTTTTCCCTACGAGTTTGCTTTCAAAAACGTTCGTTGAGATCATCTCGTGAATTACGCGCTCGGACACCTTTAACTTCTTGGCAGCTTCGGCTTTAGTTATAAACTTCTTGGCCATGGATACCTCCCTTGTGATATCATCAGAATTACTAATTTAGATTTTTTGTAAGGTTTACCTTGACAAGGATAGTAGTTTTTTTTGGGTATGGCTTTATGGTCAAGAAATATATTTACGCTATCCTGCTGTTAGCTGCCCTGAATGGGTGTTTTTACTCGGTTTATTCGAATGCCTACCCGCATTTAAAAAAAATCAGGGTATTGGCTTTTGAGAATCGAAGTGCAGAATATTCCCTGGGAGATTTGCTGCTTACCAGCCTGAACCGCGAAATCCGCAACGACGGAAGGCTAAAGCTGGTTACGGTGGATCCGGATTGCACCCTGGAAGGTGCTGTTTTATACTTTACGGAAACGGTTTATAGCTACGATAGTGCCAATCAGGTTCAGGATTATCAGTTGTCTTTAAGCGTTTCGGTAACCTTTACAGACCTGATAAAGAACCAGATTATTTATGAGAGCAAAAACCTTGTGCTAAGCGAACTTTATGCCGTTTCTCCAGGTGGAACGGCCAAATTTAAAAACAAAGAGGAAGCCACCAATGAGCTCATCACGAACCTCTACAAAACCATCCTTGCCAACAGCCTCGAAAAGTGGTGATGGCGTGCGATTAAATCGATATTTGGCAGATTGTGGATTGGGCAGCCGTCGCAAAGCTGAAGAATTGATTCTCAGCGGCCGCATAAGCGTAAACGGTAAAGTTTGCCAGGATTTGGCAACTTACATCGAAATCGCCACAGATGAGGTTCTGCTGGATGGTAAAGCCCTGTCTGCCAAGAAAGAAAAGCTGTATCTGATTCTGAATAAGCCGCGTGGCTATGTAGTATCCCAAAGCGATGAACTCGGCAGGCAAACAGTTTACGATCTTTTGCCCGATAAAGGCCGGCAATTGGCCTATGCAGGAAGGCTGGATAAAAACTCCGAAGGCTTGTTGCTGTTTACCAATGATACGGCCTTGATAAATCTGCTAACTCATCCCAGCCATAAGGTGGAAAAAGTTTATAAAGTGGATATCAACAGGCCACTGCGCAAAGCTGAGCTGGACAAACTGCGTAGCGGGGTGGAAATTGAAGAAGGGAAAACCCAGCCTGCCGGAGTATATGTAAAACAGGAAACAGAGAACTCTATGTGCCTGAAATTGGTGATAACCGAAGGAAGGAAAAGACAAATCCGCCAGATGGTGGAAGCAGTTAACGCCAAAGTGAAAAGCCTGAAACGCCTGCAATTTGGTCCCCTGAAACTTAAAGATTTGCCTGTGGGACGTTGGCGGTTTTTAGAGCCAATGGAAGTGCGAGCTTTATTTGGCGTGGTAAGAAATACAGACGGGAAGAAATGAAATGAAACTTGCATTAATAGGCTTGCCAAAAACAGGAAAAACGACCATTTTCAATGCCTTAACGCGCACTGAACACAGCACTGATAAATATGCTCCTCCTGCTGGGGAAGCCAATATTGGAGTTGTTCCCGTCGCCGATGAGAGAATTACGCGGTTGTCGGAGCTTTATAAACCCAAAAAAACCATCTATGCCACAATTGAATATCATGATTATCCCGGAATTTTTGCCAAAGAGGCAGAAAGCGGTGAAAATGCCATGCTCTCCGAAGTGAAAAGTGCCGATGCCTTTGCCTTGGTTTTACGAGGCTTTAAAGATGAAGAATTGGATGGATTGTATGAGCTTGGCAGCCCCGAAAAGCAGTTTCAGCATATAGAAGAAGAGATGATTTTGGCCGATCTGATTGTGGCGGAAAAACGCATTGAAAAAATTGAGCTTGGCTATAAACGCGGAGTGCGAACCCCAGCCATCCAGGCTGAAGAAAAGGCACTGAGAGCTATTATAGACCAGTTGCAGGACAATAAGCCCCTGCGTGATTTGCAGCTTCCTCCCGACGAAGAAAAGGCGGTGCGGGGTTTTCAGTTTTTTTCTTCTAAGCCGATGCTGATCTTAGTCAATACTTCCGAAGATAGCCTTTCTGCCTGGGACAGCACTTTGCAGATTTTTGCCGACAAAGGCTTTAAGGCAAATGTTATCGCCGGAAAGTTTGAAGAAGAGCTTAGTAAGCTGGATAGCGAAGAGGCAGAAATGTTTATGACCGATATGGGCTTGGCAGAATCTATCCGCGACCGTTTGACTCACTGGAGTTATCAGCTTTTGGGCAATATCAGTTTTTTTACGGTTGGCCCGGATGAGGTGCGCGCCTGGACTGTGGAACGCGGAGCAAATGCAGTAACCGCTGCGGGGAAAATTCATAGCGATCTGGCCAGAGGATTTATTAGGGCAGAGTGTTTTAAGTATGATGATATAATAAACCACGGAAGTGAAAAAGTCCTGAAAGAAAAGGGGCTTTTCCGCTTGGAAGGTAAAGAATACATTGTTAAAGATGGGGATATTATCTCCATCCGCTTTAATGTTTAGTGAGGTTGCAGCGTGGCGGTAAAGCGAAAAAAGACGCTTAAGAAAACCAGTAAAAAGCTTGGCCCAATGCAGAAACGGCTGATTAGCGGAGTTCTGTGCATTTTGTCGGTTTTGGTGATCCTGGCTTTGGTGATGGGATACACTTCTATAAAAGCCGACATGGATACATTAAAGGGTGCGGGCAGCGTATTTAGCTGGTTTAGCCAAAGCGGCAGCGAAACTGAGAACCCGGTAGGTGTGTTTGGCATAGTATTTGGCTTTATGTTCATCTATTTGTTTGGTTATTGGTTTTCGCTGATAGGATTTATTGTGATTGCCGGAGTTTCGCTGCAATACTTTCTTGCCCCCGATCTGGACAGGAGCCGGCAAAAGGGTTATCTGCTGTTGATTGTGCTGTTTTTGTTGCAGGCCTTGCTTTCTTCAAACCAGGAAGGATATTCACACAGTGTGATCCCTTTGTTCTTTTTCCGGATTTTGGCTGCGGTTTTTTCGGGAGTGGGTACGCGGATTATCCTGATTACCGGCATGGCACTTAGCATAGTGCTGATTATTGAATATGAGCGGCTCAAAAGTTGGATTCAGCTTACTATAGAGGATTTTCAACGCAAACAGGAATCAAAAGAAACAAGCGCAAAACCAACCATTAACAAAGATACCGAACCCTCTCTGCCGATGAACATGAACGTTGTGGAGTCCAAACCGGTAATTCAAAACCATACGCAAATAAACCATCCCGAGCCACTTTCCTCTGAAACTGCCAAACCCAAAAAAGAAGCAAAAATGAAACCTGTGATTAGTGAAGAGGATGATGAGCGGGAATATGTGATGCCCTCGATTTCGGACTTTTTGGAAAGCCCACTGAAGCTTTCGGATAAAGACCGCAAGGAAATTGAGAATCAGATAATCAGCACAAGCCAGATCTTAAAGGGTAAACTGGGTGAATTTGGGATTGAGGCAGAGGTTAAAAACGTAAACATTGGGCCGATCATTACGCAATACGAACTGGAACCGGCCAAAGGGATAAAGGTAAGCAAGTTTTCGTCTCTGGCAGACGACCTGGCTTTGGCCATAAAAGCAAAATCAATCCGTGTGCAGGCTCCAATTCCTGGACGCGGACTAATAGGCATAGAGATTCCAAACCTGACGCGGGACATGATTTATCTGCGGGATTTACTGCTTTCCGAAGAGATGCGCACCATGCATTCCAAGCTTGCTTTTGGGCTGGGTAAAGATATTGCCGGTAAGCCATTGGTGGCGGATTTGACAAAAATGCCGCATCTACTAATTGCCGGAGCAACCGGAAGCGGTAAAAGCGTTTGTATAAACACCATCATCATGAGCTTGATTATGCGCACTACACCTGACGATTTGCGTTTGATTTTGATAGACCCAAAAAGAGTGGAATTGGCTGGATATAACGATTTACCTCACCTTGTAGGCCAGGTGGTTACAGACCCCGACACAGCTTTGGAAACCATGTATTGGGCTGTGAAGGAAATGGAACATCGTTATGAACTGCTGCAGGAAGCCAAGGTACGCGACATAATTGGCTACAACGAAAAATGCGGTGAAGGCGATGACCTGGAAAAGCTGCCCTACATAGTAATAATTGTGGATGAATTTGCCGATCTGATTATGACCAGTGGCAAGGATATAGAACTGCCAATTACCCGATTGGCACAAATGGCAAGAGCTGTGGGCATTCATTTGATTCTGGCTACGCAGCGGCCGTCTATAAAGGTGATTACGGGAATAATAAAGGCAAACTTCCCGGCCAGAATAGCCTTTCAGGTGTCTTCAAGGGTGGATTCGCGGGTCATATTGGATATGATTGGTGCGGAACGGCTTTTGGGAAATGGTGATATGCTGTATTTGCCTCCGGGAAAAGCCATGCCGGAACGCATTCACGGAGCCTATGTGTCGGATCATGAAATAGCCCGCACCTGTGATTTTCTGGCCATGCAACCAAAGCCAAAGCAGGATTTTAGTCTGGTGGTGGAAGACAAGGAAGATTTGGGATTCTTTGAGTATGATGATGAACTGTTTCCAGAGGCTGCCAGAGTGATTGTTTCCAGTGGAACAGCTTCGGTATCCATGCTGCAAAGGCATTTTAAGATAGGCTATGCCAGAGCCGGTCGCCTGATTGACCTTTTGGAAAGAGCCAGAGTGATTGGCCCGCATTTGGGCAGTAAATCACGCGATGTAGTGGCCACCCGCGAAGATTTGATTCGCATTGGAGTAGTAAGTGACCAAGATTAAACTCCTTATTATCGCATTTTTGATGCTGTCACTGTCGTTACAGGCAATCGGGAAAGACGCACTTTATAAAAAGCTATGGGATGCCTATGGGAGTATCAGCAGTTTTCAGGCAGCCGTTAAGCAAGATAATTACTTTGCTCAGATAAAAAAGACTATTAGCTACAATGGCAATATCTACTCTACCAAAGGCCGAATGGTTATCCGCTTTGAAAAGCCAAACTTCCAACGCCTGATGATTTCCGGTGGCATGGTGGATTTGTATGATTCCAGCAGTAAAACTGTGTTTCGCAGCCGCATGCAGCCAGAATTTGGCAAGATGAATCCGGTGGAGATATTACAGCATTACTGGAAGAAATCATCAGTAATCGTGAGTGCCGAAGAGGGCAATATCAGCCAAGTGAAACTGAAACCCATTAGTGATCCGGTAATTGTGGAGCTAACCGCAAAGATTAACCACAAAAGCGGTTTGGTAGAAAGCCTGGGCTATACAGATGCAAATGGCAACAGAGTTTCTTATTCGTTTTCCGGCATCAAAACCAACGCTAAAATTCCAGACTCGGTGTGGAACTATACATATCCCAAAAATGTGCAGGTGGTGCAACAATGATCGCATTAATCATGGCCGGAGGTTCCGGAACCCGTTTTTGGCCAAAAAGCCGTAAGAATTATCCCAAACAGTTTCTAAATGTGCAAGGCAGCACTTCTATGCTGCAAAAAACAGTGCAACGCCTCCTCTCAAAAATCGCATTGCACGATGTCTATATAGTAACTGCGGCAAATCAGGTGGATTTGGTTAAGCAGCATTTACCTCGTCTGCCCGAAGAGAATATCATCATAGAACCTTTTGGCATGAACACAGCTCCCTGTATTGCCCTTAGCCTGGAGTATCTTAAAACCCGCTATGCAGATGGAGAGATCATGCTTGTGTTGCCGGCAGACCATGTGGTAAGCGATGTGCATGGATTTTTGGCAAGTCTGAATCCAGCCGAAACAGAGGCTCGCAAAGGCAGATTGATAACCTTTGGTATAGAGCCGGATTATCCTGCAACTGGATTTGGCTACATCGAAGCCGGAAAAGACATTGCCCTACAGGTAAAAGAAGTATTGCGCTTTAAAGAAAAACCAGACCAGGCAACCGCAGAAGAATTTTTACAACAAGGTAGTTTTTATTGGAATAGTGGGATGTTTTGTTGGAGCATTCAGGCTATCAGCGAAGCATTCAAAGCCCATTTACCCGAAGTTGCAAAGCTAAGCCACAAAATTGCAGATAAGTGGGAATCTGAAGGCTTTGAGACAGATATTTCGGAACTATATAAACAAATGCCCCGTATTCCAATAGATATTGGCATTATGGAAAAGGCAGAGTTCAGAGGCATAATACCCGTAAACTATGGCTGGAGCGACGTTGGAAGCTGGAAAGCTCTGGCAGACATCACTCCCAAAGGAGTCGGAGGCAATCATTTCGCCAACGGCGGCTTTGCTTTGTCAGCCACAGGCAACTATATTGACACCAAAAAGTGGACGGCTGTGATTGGGCTTGATAACATCTGTATTATCGAAACCGATGATGCGATTTTAGTGTGCAGTAAAGACAAAAGTGAAGATGTAAAAAAAGTAGTGGATTATTTAACAGATAGAGGAGACGAAAAACTGTTATGAACAAGCTTATTTTAGTGCTTATCCTCCTTACCACGGGGACAATTATTCTGGCTACTGCTCCTGGCTATAATTTTGAGAAAAATGACGAAGAAAGAGCATATAGAGGCTACTACAAAGTGGATAAAGGCTTGCCCTATGTGTATGATGAAATTGATAACAAACAATACAGATTGCTATTGGCACCCAAAGAAGCCATGGACAGCCTGGAGATTGTGTTAATAGAAAACGATAGCCTCTATGTGGAAGGCGTCCCCACCAGGGATGGGGTTTTTGTTACCAGCCTTGTAACTGGCATTGATGCCGAAAACTGGTGGAGCTTGCGTTCCCATGATCTGGCGTATAACTACTATGATGAACTTTCCACCTTTAAGGTCAATTCCAAAAGCTGTATAGGCTGCCAGCTTTGCGTTCCAGCTTGTCCAGCCGGTGCAATCAGCATGGAAAAAGGAAAAGCAGTGATAGACCCAGTAAAATGCGTGGAATGCGGAATCTGCATAGATGGTAATGGTAAATATAGAGGATGTCCGGTAAGGGCAATTAGCAAGTAGAATCTAAACCCTTAACCCAGGAGGAAACAAATGGATATGAAGACTTTCGGTTACCTGTATTACAAAGCCCGTGGCTACGGTCAGTTAGAGATTATCAAAGAAGCCGAGATTAGCGAAGAGGAATATGAATTCTTCGAAAAGAACCTTGGTGATGTGTTAGCTGAAATAGAAAGTGTGCGTCCCCAAGCCGAAAACGCCGGCGCAGATTTTGTGCGTCTTACCCGCTACATTTACGAACGGGAAAGCGATCAAGCCTTAGGGGTGCCACGCCCGGATGCTGTAAAAGTAAAACCCGGAGAAATAGTATCCTTACCGGCGATTGGCAAAATAACCATGCCGGAAATAACTCTTCACAAAGCTATGGAGCAACGGCGTAGTTTGCGGGAATATAGCGATAAACCATTAACGCAGGATGAGCTTTCCTTTATACTATGGGCGTCATCCTGGGCACGGGATTTTAGAAGCAATGAACGTATGGAAATCACCTTGCGCAATGTTCCTTCCGCGGGGGCAAGGCACCCTCTGGAAACCTATTTGGATATCCGCAGAGTGGAAGGCATTAAACCGGGATTATACTACTATCACCCTATTAAGCACTGTCTGGTGCTGTTAGATAACTCTCCCGAGAAAGCAGACCAAATTTTTGAGGGATGCATGCGCCAGGGGATGGTGGCAGGGGCAGCAGTGAACATTATTCTAAGTGCTGTTCCTTATCGAACAGTGTGGCGTTATGGTCAAAGGGGGTACCGATATCTTTATTTGGACGCCGGCCATGTTGGACAAAATATCCATCTGGCTGCAGAAGCTGTAGATGCGGGTGCATGCATGATTGGTGCCTATTTGGATGAAGCTATGGATGATGCTTTGAACCTGAACGCAGCAGAAGAATTCGTGATTTACATAGCCAGTATTGGTAAAAAAAGTTGACAGATTTGTAACTCTTAAATATCTATGCAAATAGCCCGTTTGGGCAGCTTTGCCTTGCGGGTAAAATAAAGCACAGAGAGGATCAGTATGAACCGCAAAACCATGCTCCTGGTATTCGCACTTCTTGCCCTTATGGCAGGAAGCCTTCTCGCCACAGATAGTAGAATGGCCGCCTTGGGTTATCCCTTTGGGTATATTCGGGACGATTCTGATATCAGTTCATTCCCTGGCGCAGTTAACCGCTATAAAAACAGTATGTTTGGTGAATTGTCCTCCCCTGGTTCCAGTAGTAACTGGACTTTGGGAGTAAACCTTCCTGTCCGCAGTTTTGTTGGGGGTGTTTATTTAAACAAACCCACCGGCACTTACATTGATTCCTATTTTTCTCCCTCTGGAGTAAACTTCTACAACGCAGGAGATTTGGACATCAGTCGCAAGATTCAATTCTACCTTGGGATGAAGGATGCCTTCGGCTTTGGCTTTGGCATGGCCATGGATAACAAAAAGAACGACTTAGCAGATAATCCGAACCAATATTCAGAAGCCTCTGCCATGTATCTTGATTTTAGCGGTGGCATGAGCACAGACATTATGGACTTTGGTGCAAAATTCAATATTGCCAACGCTTCTGTGGAAAACGACTTCAACGATTATGGAAATGATTACAGCGAGTTTGGACTTCAGGCTTCCGGACGCTTTTACCTGATGGATGATAGCGATTTGGCTATTATGGCTCTCGGTGATTTTGCGCTTGAAAGCATTAAAGCCGAAGAAAAAACCACTCCTGCCCCTGCTACTACCTGGACTGAAAAAGAAAACACCTTAATGGTCGATCTGGGTGCCGGAGTAAACTACAAAATGGGAGATAAACACACCATTATCTTTGGTGTAAAACCCTTCCGCCTGGCTAACATAAACTGGAAAACTACTGTATCATCCAGTTCTGGCGAAGAAGGCGAAAAATATTCCTATCTCTATGTCCCGGAATATAATCTGGCACTGGAATCGCAGGTTTTCCCCTGGTTAATAGGTAGAGTTGGGGCACGTCAAAACTATGTGTTCTACTCCAGAACCTATGACCCTACTGGAAACTGGGATAATAACAGTGACCATCAGATTGATGAAGATTCGTACTATTTTTCCAGTTTCGTGATGAATGTTGGTCTTGGCTTCAAGTTCGGTAAGTTCGGTATCGACGCCGTTCTTTCCAATAACTTCCTGCATGATGGACCATACTTCATTGGAGGAATCTCCAATGGCCTGGCCACTCAGGTATCGGTAAAATATAATCACTAAGTTATCCAAGGGGTGCGGAAGGGTTCTGCACCCCTTAATTTGTCTGGAAAGCCTCAGTTGTCTTATGGTCAATATTCGGATATTTGGTTACTAAATGATTTTAAACAAGATAAATCTCCTAAGTTTATGCTGCTTAGTTACCATGAGTGCTGTGTCCGCAACTCCGATGGATGATTTCAGGATTCTGCTAAAGCAGGCATCAGATTCCGAAGCAATAAACAGCGTCATGACAGAATATGCCTCCAAGCTTGATACTGAGGAGGAGATACGTGAACTGCAGGACATCTGGCTGGAGTTTGACAAAGTAAGCTGTCAAGAGAACTTTCAAAAGCAATTTGAGCACGATCCCAACTCTGCCAAGCTCTGGTATCTGGCACTTCGGGCCCAAGACGACGCAGATAAAGTGCTGAAAGAATCAATCAAACTTTGCAATGCCCATCCGGATTATTATTGGGGCTATAGACTGTTTATCTCCAGTTTCATGGCTTGGATGCTGGAGGCTGGGCTTGAAGAAAAAAACTCTCTGCAAGATGTTGACTTAGAGCTAAAGACTTTAGACAAAGGTAATAAACTCTTTCCAGACGACGATTATTTTAGCATCATCCAGTTTCACCGATATCGCATAACTGGAGACTATTCCAAAGCAGAAACATTTTTAGGTAAAATCAGAAATCTTAGCCTGCTAAAACCTCACTGGCTTTACGTCCGTTACTTTTTGATAGTATCACAAAACATCGCTACTTACGAAAGTCTGATGCCAAAGCTGCTATTGCTGCAAAGAGAAGATACATCTTACACGCAGCAGGATAGTTTGTTTGACTATGCCCAGGGTTATGTAACAATTCTGGAGCAAACCAAGAGCTGGAAAAAGCTGGAATCATATTTTGCCACAAATCCCATATTGCTGGATAATTGGGCATTCTTTGACCATTATGCCTCAATGCTTGCCGCAACATCCAGATGGGATGAACTGCTTCAACAGCTTTCTCTCAGCGTTGACAAAGGCGTAACCGACAAAGAAAGACTGCAGGAATACGGCATAAAGTGGCAATTGGATAAACGAGCTGAATGGCCTGCTCTGGTAAAAAAAGCTGAAAGCCAGGTCAAAAAACAAAGATAGAGTTGTGATGATCAGTAATCCCTTAAGAAATCTCCTAACTGAAAATGAACAAAAGATTTTGCTCTTTTTAGGAGCAGTGATTCTGCTTGGCTGCACGCTTGATTACCTTGGTTGGACACCTCTTGCAGCGACTGGAGTTGATCCGGATAGTTTGCGGCAAGCTGTGAAAACAGATGTCCCCTTGCAACTTGATATCCGCATTGCCACAAAAGAGGAGCTGGTTACATTACCCGGAATTGGTGAAAAACGCGCGTCAGATATTATTTCATATCGCACGGCAAATGGTTTTTCTTCAGTGAATCAAATCCTGAATGTAAAAGGGATTGGAGCAAAAACCTATGCCAAGCTCCTGCCCAGTTTGCTGGCCTTTGGCGATACCATTAATCTTGAAATGGATAGTGCTGTCCCGGCAAAAGCACACAATAAGGAAAAAAACAACTCTACTTCTATAAACGAACTTACCACTCCTGTGAATTTAAACACCGCAAGCCTAACTGAGCTGTGCACTCTGCTCGGAATTGGCGAAGTAAAAGCCCAGGCCATTATCGACTGGCGGACAGAAAACGGCGATTTTACCACCATCGAAGACATCATGAAAGTAAAGGGTATTGGCCAAAAAACACTGGAGAAAAACCGGTCGCGATTGACTGTTAAGTAAGTTTAACCTAGTGTCATGCCCAGCATAGGGAAGCTGATCTCCCGATCGNNCATACCAAGTTTGACACAACACCAGATCAAGTGCTGGAGATCAGCAAATTTTTTACAAAAACTGGACAATTTCACCTAAGGCTTTACGTTCATTGCTTCCTGCAAAACTACTGATTGCCTTTACATACAGGCTTTTTTCTGCCGGATAGCCAAAGGGCGACATTGCTACAATCCTCCAGGATTCCGGTATTTTCAAATAACCACGCAGTTTCTTTTCCGAAAAAGCAGCAAGCCAGCAGCTTTCGATTCCATAGCTGCGAGCCATAAGCATCATCTGATGAAAAGAAATGGCTGTATCCACCAGATAATAATCCTGATTATTGATGCGAACGTTTGACTTAGTATCGGCACAAGCTATTATTAAACATGGTGCTTTGCGGATAAAGAAGATAGAAAGTCCCACCAGTCCGCAATTCTGCGCCAGTTTCTGAATTTTGCCATTATCCGTAAAAACCAAATATCGCCAGGGTTGCCTGTTCTGTGCAGAAGGAGCTAAACGTCCTGCTTCCAGGATATCGGCCAAAACAACTTCCGGAACCGGATCAGGCAAAAAGTTGCGCACGCTGTGGCGTCCGAAAATAAGCTCTTTAGCGTCCATTATAGTAAGTCCTTTTGAAAGTTTATGTTTTTGTGAATTCCTTCATCATGAACTTGTATGTCAATTACCGGTTTACCACAAAATGAAATTAACCCTTTAAGTCCCTTTCCGTGGTCATTTGCCTGCAAATCCAAATCTGACGGGATAACGATAGGATGACCGCAGAAACCATAATAGCAGGGGCGAATGATTGCCTTAGGATGCTTGTAATGTGCTTCTACAATGGTTTTGATAGTTTCTGTCTGGACAAAGGGAAAATCCACCGGGAAGATGAGATAGCCGGTATAGCTGTAATTAGACTGTTCTGGGGAACTTGTCTTTCCCGCGGAGGCGGGAATCCAGCCTTTACTAAGCTCTGCCACCGCATGTTTTAGGGTGGCCAGCATATCGGGAGTTTCATAATCCTGTGCCACATAGATTTTTTGCACTCCGGCTTCCTTTAAAGTGGCAGTAATACGATCCAGAAAGCTGACACCTTTATAGTCAACTTCAGCTTTGGGCTTACCAAAGCGGGTTCCTTTGCCGGAAGCAAGAATGATTGCTATTACTTCTTTCAACTATTTTCCTTTTTGTAAGTCAGGAGTCGTTGCCACCATAGCAAGTCAGGAGTCGTTGCCACCATAGCAAGTCAGGAGTCGTTGCCACCATAGCAAGTCAGGAGTCGTTGCCACCAATACATTCAACAAGGCTGTTGATAAATCCTGCGGTGGCAAGGACTCATGACGGCAGTAATGATGTTTCAATGAGTCCTTCCGCCCGTGTAATTAATAGTAAATTCAAAATTATCTGTGACCGGAACGACTCCTTGAAACTTTGCCAAGTCAGGAGTCGTTGCCACCAATACATTCAACAAGGCTGTTGATAAATTCAGCGGTGGCAAGGACTCATGACGGCAGTAATGATGATGATGATGATGTTTCAATGAGTCCTTCCGG
>DIXL01000094.1 GCA_002428685.1 Cloacimonetes bacterium UBA6081
TCATTTATTTACGGCATCATAGTGCTAAGTTACTCTCAGACTTAGAAGGCTGGGGGCTAGGGAAACATGCGTATTGGCTCGAGGCCATTGAGTCCTATTCCCTTGGACCCCCAAAAAACCAATAATTCTACTCATGTCAATCTTAAAATCCAACAAAAATGAGTCCTACAGCCCCCGAAGATATAGAAAAATTTGAAAAGAGGGGTGGGGCTGAATGACTCCTGCTTAAAGTCAGGCCTTACCTCATGCCAATCTGTTTGTGAAGCTGCAAAGAAAGATGTGCCGGAGTTCCGTCCTCCAGCATCCACTGTGCCAAAGTTTCTGCCTTAAGCACGCTGGTTACGGGTGAAAAATGTATGGCTTTAACTTCTGGCTTATTTGCGGCAATAAAAGATTGGGCAAATTGATAGTCTATGTAGTTGGTGAGTACAAACTTCAGCTCATCCTGCGGATACAAAAACTTGAGATTCCATTTCATAAAGCTAAATCCCATTGCACTCCCGGGTGTTTTTACATCCACAATTTTCACCACAAAATCCGGAACATCTCCCAAATACAACGAGCCGTTGGTTTCCAGCAAAATAGTATAATCCAGGATGTGTAACGCTACAAAAAGCTCATCCACATCATCCTGCAAGAGCGGCTCTCCGCCTGTAACTTCCACCAGCTTACAAGGATATTGTTTTATCTGTTCCACGATGCTGCTGATGGGCACGGAATGTCCCTCTCCAAAGGCATATTGAGTGTCGCAAAAGCTGCAACGTAAATTGCATTTCGCAAGCCTAATAAAGATGCAAGGCTGGCCTGCATAAGTGGATTCGCCCTGTAGTGAATAGAAGATTTCTGAGATGTTTAAATGCTTTTCCAAATTAATTTCCTATGGAACTGAGGTGGAGTAGTTTTGGCCTATCCCAATTTTATATCGATACATAAACTACAAAGCCAAAAGGACTACACTTACACTATGCTGCAATGGAACATCTGTAGTCCATGTCGCTGCCAAAAATCGAGTCAGCTTTATAGCTCTATGTAGCGACATCGACTCCAGACTTAATGTCGCTGCCAAAAATCGAGTCAGCTTTATAGCTCTATGTAGCGACATCGACTCCAGACTTAGATACATAAACTACAAAGCTAAAAGGACTACACTTACACTATGCTNNGTAGCGACATCGACTCCAGACTTAACAACATCGACTCCAGACTTAACAACATAGACTCCAGACTTAAAAGGGCAGATATGGAAAATCTTTGTGGTAACCCAACACGGCATCTATTTGATCATTCATCTCCATGGGATCGCCAAGGACAAATTTCTCTTTGTTGCCGGTGCGAAAAGTGCTGTATGTCTCTTCATCAAGTGCCAGAGTTTCCATCCAATGGCTATCTCCAAAACGAGGTATGCCATCCACAATCAGCAGTTGGATATTGGTTGCCTCCATCTCCAACAGGTTTTCAAACGGATCGCTTTCCAGCATGTCCACCAGCAGCAGATTCTTGCAGTTTTGGGTGTCCAGAGTAGCGTAATGAGCAGGCATTTTAAGTGCTTTAACCGCATTTTCGGTAACCATGCGGTATAATTCTTTTGCCACAATGTGGGGAAAATGCTCTCTGATGGTCAAAAACTCGGCAATCAGGTTTATGCCTCCGGACATGGTGGAATCAGTCCCGATGCAAACATTCGTCTTATAACTAAGCGCAGCATCAATTTTGAAGGTTTCGCCAATTAGATACAAATTTGAGCTTGGACACCAGCAAACCGAAGCACCGACCATGGCAATTGTGGCAATTTCCTCTGGACTAAAGGCGATGCCATGGATCATAAGAGTGTTGTTTCTTAATAATCCACGCTGCACCAATTTCCCAAATTCAGCTTTGGTAATGCTATCCTTGCCTTCGCCAAGGTGAATTATAAAAGGAACCTTGCCTCCGGTTAAGCGCATTTCCTCTTCAGGCGATTCACCTCCCCACCAGTTACCCATGGTTATGGAATGACACTGGCGATAGTGATTGGAGACTCTGATTGGCATTGCGGCATAGTATTCGTCTTCTTGCATGGGGCCGTGATCTTGCACCGTGCCACAACCACAAAACAGACTTTTATATGCCCCTAACTTAGTTAAAAGTAAGGAATTGGGCTCATTTAAGTGAAATTTCCCATCATTAATCCAGAAGACACTACGCTCGTGAAAAGAGAAGGAGTTTTTCATATCCTCCACCCAAATATGCGAATTGACATAAGGGCGCTTATCTCCGGCACGGGGAACCCAATTACCGATCAAATGGTCGTGAGAATTGATCAGCGGAGTGTAGGCAATGGCATTTTTGGTCTCAATCTGCCTCTGGCTATCATCAGCCAAAATTCCTGAAATAAACAAATCAATTCCGTGTTCCACTCGATCAGGAGTTATCACGCTGATCGAAGGCTTAATCTTCATGCTCTTAGTTCTTTTATCCTTTTTGTTAATTTAGGAAGCACTTCAAAGAGGTCGCCAACTACGCCCAAATCTGCAATTTTAAAAATTGGTGCATCGGGGTCTTTGTTTATGGCAATAATGTAATCAGCACTGGACATTCCTGCCAAATGCTGAATCGCGCCGCTGATTCCAATGGAGATGTAGATGTTTGGCTTCACAGTTTTACCGGTTTGCCCCACTTGGTGAGAATAGGGAATCCACTCTGCATCAACTGCAGCGCGGGAAGCACCAACAGCTCCACCTAAAGCCTCTGCCAATTCTTCTATCATGGCAAAGTTTTTGGCGTCTTTAATTCCACGTCCGCCCGAAACGATAATATTGGCTTCGGTGATATTGATTAAATTGGTTTTTTCTTTCTCAAATCCCAACCAGAGAGTGTCATCTTTATCCAGATCAAAATTTACCTGCTCAGTAATCACTGTTCCGCTCCGATTGGTATCCCGTGGAATGGGGTCCATCACCTTATGGCGCACCGTGGCCATTTGCGGACGGTGATTTGCCGTGAGGATGGTGGCCATAATGTTGCCCCCGAAAGCGGGACGGGTTTGCAGCAAATTACCTGTATCAGGGTCAATTGCCAGGCCGGTGCAATCGGCTGTTAAGCCTGTGTGCAAATGGATCGCCACGCGCGGAATAAAGCTGCGTCCAACTACAGTTGCTCCAGCCAGGAGTATGGCAGGCTTGTATTTTATGGCCAATTTGGTCAAGGCTTTGCTATAACGTTCATCCCGAAAGTGTTTTAGGGCAGGATCATCAACCATAATAACCTGGTCTGCTCCATAAGCTATCAGCTCAGAGGCCAGGTTTTCTATTTGGTAGCCGAGAACCACTGCGCTAAGTTCTGCCCCAAGTTCTTCAGCCAGCTCGCGTCCCTTGCCCAAAAGTTCAAAGGAAACAGGAGCAATTGCCCCATCTTTTTGCTCGGCAAAAACCCAAATTCCGCTGTATTCAGATTTATCCAATGTGGCACTACTAAGTTTACGCAACAAGATTGCATCGAAAGGACAGGATGAAACACAGGCACCGCAAAGAGTGCATTTATCGGCATCTATTATGGCAAGTTTATCTTCAATTTTTATGGCATCATAAGCACAGGCACGGATACAAGCTCCGCATCCTACACATTTGTCGGTCAACACTTCAATCATAAAGATTCTCCCTTAAAATGATTCTTTTCAAGCTTGGAAATCTGTCAAGATTAAAATGCGTGCACTAAAAAAACGCATCGCAAACGGAACATATTACTGCTTCCTGTTTTCGTTCAATGATAAAAATCAAGATACTCTTTAACCTTGCCCGTTAAGCACAAAGGCAGATTTAGCAAATGAAAGCTGCCTCCCGTGGGAAGTGCTACGGTTTCTTGCCCTGGTTCGCCTTCATAAATCCGCACTGCCAATTTTTGGTTTGTAGAGGCCATGTATTGATGCAGCGAGCGGAGTGAACCGGTAGCCCCAGATTTTACTTCGATTGGGATCATAATACCTTTATAAGGGAACACAAAATCCACTTCGGCAGATGATTGATGTTTTTCCCTAATCCAGAATGTTACCTTGGGAGGAGAATCCAGATACAAAGAATCAAGCTCTTGCCCCACAAGATGTTGAACAATGATACCTTTATACATGGTTGTTAACCCATTATCAAAAAAGAATTCTTCCTGAATGCCCAATTGATAATTCAGCAAACCTGTATCGAGCATTTGCAAACGAGGTTTACGCCGATAATTGGGAATTTGGGGCATGGCTGTGGAGGTAACGGGATACATTAGCCTTAAAAGTTGTGCCCGCTCAAGTTTGGAAAACGCTTCTTTCATTGTTTGAGAACGGTAGTTTGAATTGCCAAAGTTCTCTAAAGTAATCCTCTTTCCTGCTTCGGCAAAAGCCGTGTTGAGGACGTGGCTAATTGCCTCTGCCAATACTTTATCGCCAGCATATTTATCCACATCTTCCCAATATGAGCGGATTAGGGATTCAAAAATACGGTTTATTTTAACCATATCCGGGTTTTCCAGATATCGTAAAACAATTTCCGGCATACCCCCTAACATGGAATATGTGTTAAAATGCCTTTTCAGTTCTATCAGGGCGGATTTCTTTACTGGAACACAGTGGTATTCTGCTAACAAATCAGGGTGATTGATAGCCCCTAAGTATTCCTCAAAATTCAGTGGGTGTAGCCATAAATTCTCTACCCTGCCTACCGGAAAACTAAGATGCTCTTTACCAATTACGGCCTCTAAGAGGGAACCAGCAGCAATAACAGCTAACTGGGGAATTTCTTCATAGAAATAGCGAAGCATTTTTATGGCCAGCGGGCTATTTTGAATCTCATCAATCACCAAGAGGCTTCGTTGCGGATCAAGCGTAACTGATTTTCTAAAACAGATCAGTTGATACAACTCATTTATGCCAAGTTCGGAGGAAAACAATTCCAGGTCACTTTTCAAATCAAGATTCAAATAGATAAAGATAGGAAAGCTCTGGCCAAATGCTTTAATCAGAGTAGTTTTTCCCACCTGTCTGGCACCACGGATTATCAACGGTTTTCGGGTTTTAGATTCCTTCCATTTAACCAGCTCGGATTCCAAAATTCGTTTGATCATCTATATGTCTCCTATCTGTCCTATTTATAAGGACATAATAATAAAGGCAAAACAAATGTCAAGGTAAATCTGCAAGCTTGTATGTGTAAACTAAGGGCAAATATCTGGGTTTTTGTGAGCAAACTAAGGGCAAATATCTGTGTATTGATGTGCAAACTAAAGGCAAAATTTAGGGTTTTGGTGTGCAAACTAAGGGCAAATTATGAAGCTATTATATGATGCAATTTTCCAAAAGAACAGCCCATTCTGGAACGCTGCGAGAGAAGAGCAGGGCTTGCACAAAAGCATTGACATTTATCCTAAGCTAAAAATCATGGAGAGGCTGAACTAAGTGTTTACACATAAATAAAATAGATATCCTACGGGAGGAGAAAATGAAAGCCAACGGTTGCAGATATGGAACACACCGGGTAATTGAGCCCAAAGGGGTATTGCCCCAACCAGCCAGAATTTTAAACAATGATATGAGCGAAATTTGGGACAACGAAATGCTGATAGACGTAATTCGTCTTAATGTGGATTCAGCCTCTTTTCACCAAATAAAAAATAAACTAATGGCACAAGGTCATACCGATATGGAAAAAGCCTTTGCCGAGCATGCCATAGAACTTACCAACCGCACCGGCAAGCATAAAAACGAAGACACCGGTTCCGGCGGAATGCTGATAGGCCGCGTAGCCGCCATTGGTGAGAAATTTGAAATGAAGCAGGAAGTGAGAGTTGGCGATTTGGTTGCCAGCCTGGTTTCGCTTTCCCTTACGCCCCTTAAAATTAACAAAGTAAAACAAGTCCTTTTGGATAAAGACCAGGTGGAAATAGATGGCCAGGCCATCCTGTTCAGTAGCGGGATTTATGCCAAGCTTCCAGCCGATATGGACGAAAATCTGGCTCTATCCGTTTTGGATGTTGCCGGTGCTCCGGCGCAGGTGGAACGCCTTGTGCAGCCGGGAGATACGGTTGTAATCATTGGTGCTAATGGCAAAAGCGGAATTCTATGCAGCGCGGTGGCGCGTGAACGCTCGGAAGTTTGTGGCAAAGTTATCGGGGTGGTGCGCAATAAAAGCTACATCCCCACTTGTCTGGAAACGGGTTGCCACGAGGTTATTATTGCCGACGCCACTGATGCCTTAACCATAGAAAGAGAGGTTCACCGTCTCACCAATGGCAAGATGGCCGATGTGGTGATTAACGTTGTAAACATAGAAGATACCGAGCTTCCCAGCATTATGGCCTGCAAGGACCGCGGTCTGGTTTATTTCTTTTCCATGGCCAGTTCCTTTACCAAAGCAGCTTTGGGTGCGGAAGGCATTGGCGCAGATGTGGATATGATTTTAGGCAACGGCTATGCGCACCATCATGCCGAAATTTCACTGGATCTGCTGCGCCGCAATCCCACTTTAATGAAGCTTTTTAAAGAACGCTATACCGACTAAACCAAGAGGCTAAAATGAGCAAGATTATTGACATCAAAAGCATTGCCACGCCGGAACAGTGGAATGACTGGCATTGGCAGCTTAAAAACCGCATCACTAGCTTTGCAGAGCTTAGCAAATACATCGAACTGCAAGAGGACGAAAAAGCGGTGGTTAATAGCCAGGCTTTTTCCTTCCGCATGGCCATCACCCCGCATTATCTTTCGCTGATAGACCACACTAATCCGCAGGATCCGGTGCGTTTGCAAGCCATCCCGCGCATAGCGGAAGGCTCTATGGATGCTTCCGATATGGCCGATCCCCTGCATGAGGATGCCGATGCCCCTGTTCCAGGCATGACGCATCGCTATCCAGACCGGGTGTTATTGCTGCTAACGGATCAATGCGCCATGTATTGCAGGCATTGCACCCGTCGCCGCAAAGCCGGGGAACACGATGCTCCCATGCCCAAAGACAATGTGGAAAAGGCTTTGGACTATATCCGCGCTCATACTGAAGTGCGCGATGTAATCTTAAGTGGCGGCGATCCCTTAACCCTTGGGGATGAACGTTTGGACGAAATCTTACATAAGCTGAGCCAGATTGAGCACATAGACATAGTCCGTATTGGCACGCGTTTGCCGGTGGTTTTACCCCAAAGGATTACAGACAGCCTGCTAACCGTGCTGAAAAAGTATAAATTCGTATGGCTTAATACGCATTTTAACCATCCCAACGAATTGGGTGAAGATTCCAAGCAAGTCCTGGCAAAGCTGGCCGAAGCAGGTATTCCCCTGGGCAATCAATCCGTGTTGCTAAAGGGTATTAACGACAATGTGGATGTAATGAAAGCCCTGGTGCATAAACTTGTAAAAAACAGAGTGCGTCCCTATTACATTTATCAATGCGACCTTTCCGAAGGCATCGGGCATTTCAGAACGCCGGTAGCCAAAGGTATAGAAATAATCGAAAGTCTGCGCGGCCATACATCAGGGCTTTGCATTCCCACCTATGTGGTTGATGCCCCAGGTGGTGGTGGAAAAATACCCGTGATGCCAAATTATCTTATCTCACAAATGCCGGGGCGGATTATTCTGCGTAATTATGAAGGATTTATCACAGCCTACACGGAGCCAAATTTTAGCCCCATAGATGACACCAAATACCGTGCCTTATGTGCGGATAATCGCAAATCCAATGAAGGCCTGATGAGTTTGATGCGTGGCAAAAAAGTATCCATAGGCCCTGCAGAAACCAAGCGAAACCTAAGGCGCAAATCATAAAGAGTTCTGTAGCGTGTTTATGAATTGGATATCCAACGATTGTCATACCAAACTGGCAATCGTTGGAATCTGTAAAAATGCAGGGAAAACCACGGTTTTAAATTCGATTCTAAAGCAGCATAGTTACCGTTGGGGTGTGCTTTCTACCGGGCGCGATGGCGAAACCAAAGATGTTCTGTTCAAAACCCCCAAACCGCGAGTGGTTATTCCGGCTCAATCTATTTATTGCTGCGACACTGACAGTTTGGATGCCAATGGTGCGAAAGTTACGGTGCTGGCAAAAAGTACCGTTCAGATTGGTGGCAAGGCTTTGTGGATGGTTCGGGCCGAGCAGGATTTGGTAACAGAAATTACAGGCCCCGCTCATGCCGAAGGGCAATTACAATGTGCCGGGCAGATGTTGGATTTGGGAGCTCAAAAAGTGATAATAGACGGCTCTTGGGATAGGAAGTCCATTGTGCTAAGCGGAGGCATAGACAGCATCATTTTGGCTGTGGGAGCAAGTTTTGGCACTATCAAAGATATCGAGCAGGAGCTAACCAGACTATTGAAGTTGACGGAAATTGATGTCTATCAGCCACATGAGGATAAAGATCAGCCTACTTCAACACAAACGGACATTTGTGTTCTAAACAAGGGTAAATGGTTGACAACCGGGTTACATTCGCTGTTTGGAAATGAAACGCTGTTTTGTGAGTGCTTGGATGCAAAACCAGATGCCCTTTATATCCCCGGAGCTTTCAGCGTTTCAGCCCTGACTCGTCTGAGTAAACATATCCATGGTATCAAGCTTATCTTCCGGCATCCGGAATGTATCAAACTACCAGCCCTGGAACTTGAGCGGTTTTTGCAAACTAATGATGTGCAGTGCCTTATCCCATTTTGTATCAAGTCGATAACCATTAATTCTCAGGGAGTTGGAGCTTCTGCCATTGATGCAGATTACCTGAAGCAGAGTTTACAGGGTACCTTTCCCAAGAGAGAATTTATTGACATAATGGAGTTAAGCAATAATGAATAGCCGCGACAAACTGACAAACCTAACCGTAAATCTCGGCCTGATATCCAATGTTCTACTTTCTTTGCTAAAAACCAGTATCGGTATTCTGGGGCATAGTCCAGCACTTTTGGCCGATGGTATAAACAGCAGCTCCGATGTGGTGTATTACATTGCGGTTAAAATCTTTATGCACCACGCCAGCAAGCCTGCAGATGAAGAGCATCCCTATGGCCACAGGCAGTTGGAATCCATTTCTGCCATTGTGGTTGGTGCCTTTATCCTCACCACGGGTATTGCCATTTTCTGGGAATCCATCAATAAGGTTTACGAACTGATCACACATACCGAAGTGGGGCGTTCGGCTTCCATCTGGGCTTTGGTGATAGCTGTTTTCACGTTCTGCCTAAAGCTATACCTCTATTTTTACACAAAACGTAATGTGCAAAAAACCCACAATCCCACGCTGAAAGCTCTGGCAAACGACCATTTGAACGACATTATGGCCTCTGCTGCGGTGATAGTTGGCGTAATCATGGGTCGCCTGGGTTATTATTGGATGGATCCTGCTGCGGGTGCAATCGTCGCTATTTATATTATTAAAACCGGCATCGAGATTGTGATGGACACTTCCCGCGAACTGATGGACAGCATACCCGATGGCGATTTTGGCAAAGAACTGAAAGACATCGCCTTAAGCGTTGATGGTGTCCGGCGGATTGACGAACTGGGCATTCACCGTTTTGGCCCCTACTATACCGTGAATATGAGCATTGATGTAGATGGAGCTCTCAGTGTTAATGAAGGACACGCTATTTCCGATGCGGTGGAGCAGAAGCTAATGGAAAAATTCAGCACCGGACTGCGCCAAGTTCATATCCACTACCATCCCTTTACTAATAAGCACAGCTCTGGCAGCATACCCCCAACCGATAATGATTATAGGGGTTAGCCTATGAATTGGGGAAAGACCATTCTCCTCTTCCTCATCATCACTTTACTCGCCACTTTTAGCTTATTCAGCTTG
Source organism: Cloacimonetes bacterium UBA6081 (assembly GCA_002428685.1). Taxonomy (GTDB): domain Bacteria; phylum Cloacimonadota; class Cloacimonadia; order Cloacimonadales; family Cloacimonadaceae; genus Cloacimonas. Next base: position 9,799 of record DIXL01000094.1, read on the forward strand.
TTAGCTGTTTTCCAAAATCCCAAGTCCTCCAACTCTCACAACAATCAACCCGCCATAGACCCTTGGATTACTCAGACTATTCCCTCCGGAGGCAGCATTTTTTCGGTGCTTGCCAATCAAGGCTTGCCATTAAAAGAAATCGCCCTGCTGGCCTTTAGTTTTGGCGATTATATTGATGTAACCACCATCCAGCCTGGTGACACCCTGAAAATCCTGCTTTCAGAAGATAAACAGCACATCAGCAAAATGATGTTTATTCAAGAAAAAACTACCCGTCATCACTTTACGGTAACGGGTGATTCCCTAAGCTATACCCTGGAAGCCCTGCCTGTGCAAAAACGCAAACGGATCTTGGATGGTGCTTTACAGGGGACTTTGGATGCCACTTTACTAAATATGGGGCTTAGCCCCAAAGATAAACAAGCCATCAACAACGGTCTGGAAGGTGAAATCAATTTTTCCCGCGATGCCCGTAATGGTGATGGCTTTCGCATCTATCTGGAGGAGCACTTATTTGAGGGTTCCGTTCTTCCCGGGCATAAGATATTTTACGTGGAATACCGTGGCGAGCGCACAGGAAACCATGAGCTGTTCCGCTATCAGGATAAGGAAGAGAATTCTGTGCTCAACGGCCTCTATAACAAAGAAGGTAAAAGCAACAGTACCAGCGGGGTAGGCTTTCCGCTTTCGGTTATCCATGTGGTTTCCAGTTTTGGCAAACGGATTGATCCCTTCTACGGACGTTGGGCAAATCACCAGGGGGTGGATTACCGCGCCAGATACGGCACACCGGTTTATGCCGTAGCCAATGGCACCGTAAGCTGCGCAGGCTATCAGGGTGGTTGGGGAAACGAGATTAGAATCAAGCACCCCAGCGGCTTAAGCAGCCAGTATGCACATCTTGCCTCAATGAGTGTGCGGAGCGGTCAAACGGTGCGCAAGGGGCAAATCATTGGCCGGGTGGGTTCTACAGGCCGTTCCACAGGTGCGCATCTGCATTTTGGCTTGCTGAAAGGCAAGGGATTTATTAACCCCACAAATCTGAAAATGGTAGGTGCAGAAAAACTGAATGATACTCAGATGGTGGAGTTTAAACGCCAGCAAGAGGTCATTAAGGCAGAAATGCAGGCTTTACTAAATCCGCAGCCAGTGGTGGCATCAAGCTCAGTTAAGCCAGGCAAGCAAAACAAGCATAAAAGCTAAAAGCAAAATAGCCACAAAATCACCCACCCGCAATGGCCGGCTGTGCAATTGGCTACGTTTGCCGGCACTCCGGAATCCACGCAATTCCAAAGCTATGGCAGAGCTTTCACTACCCTTTATTATGTCCGCCAAAGCACTGATTGCCAATAGTTTATACACCTGCAAACGCTGCTTTATCGGCAGGGCATTCAAAGCTATGCCGCGCAGATGCAGGCCTTTGACAAACGCCCTGACCTGCCCCATAAATTTGGGCACCAAATGCACTGCATAAGACAGCATAAAGGCAAATTCCTCGGGTAAGTGCAACATCGCAAAGCAACTTTGAAAATCCTGAAAACTAAGCACCGCCAAACCTTTGGCACAGTAAATCACGGTTAGCAGCCGCAAACCCATCTGCATTGCCAGCTTGCCGCCTTCTTCACTAATTTTTATAAAACCAAATTGCCAAAGAGTGTGCCCCTTGGAGCGGAACAGCAGTTGCAAAACCGCAATACTAAGCACCAAAGGCAGGCTGTGCAGCAAAGTTTTTAGGGTTTGGGCACCTCCCCGCTCCAGCCTTAAGGCTGCATAAAGCATCGCAACTAAACAAATTAACAGCAGTATTAGCGGTTTACCGAATATAAAAGCGATGCTGCTGAAAGCCAGACAAAACGCCAGATGGCACAGCGGATGCAGCTCTATGCTTTTTTTCATAGCTCTTCCTTGCTTGCATTCCCATAGCATTCCCAACTCATTCTCAATATTATTGGGAATGAGTTGGGAATGCTATGGGAATGCAGGCATGTGCCAGGCAGGAGTGCAGAATTGAACGAAAATAGCTTAACCATATATCTATTAAAGGGCTATCACCCGATCAAACAACTTTGCATCGTACAGAATTTCGTGTGCCACAACCAGCATGCCGCTGCCGCTCTTGCGTTTTTCGTGCAGTAAATGCACTAGATTTTTCCGGGCAGCAGCATCCAAATGGTTGAAAGGCTCGTCCAAAAGCCAAAATTTGTCCATCAGCCAGGGTAAGATGTCCTGCGCATAGCACTGCAACTGCCCCGCTGAGCTTTCGCTAAAGAATGCTTCCTGCTGGTAAAAATCCTGGGGCAAACCGGGCTGGGCGATGCGCCAGAATTGCCAGTTTTGCGTTGCGCTGATGCCCAAAAGGTTTTCGCGTGTGGCTTGGCTTTGATAAAACACGTGCCGGAACATACTGGGAATAAAGCTCTTAACCACCTGCCCCGCCAGCACAATGCTTCCGGATTCCGGCTGCAACAAGCCCAGCAGCAGCTTGAGTAAGGTGCTTTTACCACTGCCGTTTTCCCCTTGGAGCAGCACGCATTCGCCTTTGGATAGCTTGAGGTTAAAGTCGCTAAACAGCTTGTTTTGGGTAGGATAGGCAAAGTGCAAATCATTCACAATAAAAAAGATGTCTTCGTTTGATGGCTCACTGATGTTATCCGATTTGCTTGATATATGTAGAGTTACGGGTTTTGTCTCGGTAGGCAACTCATCAGGCATATAACTACCTAAATGCAACTCCATATCAGCCAAGGCTTTAACTACGGGGTTGTGTTCCGCCACAATCAGGATTTTACCCTGTTCTTTTTGTTCCTTTAGCCAGTTTAGCACGATCTGAACAGAGCTTTCCGACAGCCCTGCCAAAGGCTCATCCAAAAGCAGCAGGGGTGAGTCCAGAGCTGCTCCAATGGCACACAGCAGCAGCTTTTTCTGCCCTCCGCTCAGGGTGAAGGGGGATTGCTGCAGGCAGCTTTCCAGCCCAAAACGTTTGGCACTTTGCGTGATGCGGTTTATTATTTCAGGTGCAGTTATGCCTTTATTTTCCAGGGCGAAGGCAAGTTCGGCTTCGCAAGTGGGGAAGAAAAACTGCTTATCGCAATCACTTTGCGCATACCAGAGCGTGTGGAATTTCTCTCGCAGAGGAATAAGCGACAAATCCTGATTAGATAGACAGATATCACCGCTTATTATAGCCTCCAAATGCTCTGGAATCACTCCGCTGATAGCATTTAGCAGGGTGGTTTTACCGCTGCCGTTTGCCCCTTTCAGCAAAAACAATTGCCCGGGGAATATGGATAGATTAAGCTGCTTGAATAGCGGTTCAGTCCCGAAGCTCAAGTTCAGATTATTGATTTTTAGCATCTAATGACAATTGCTCATAGCTAAAACCGACTGACGTTCCCGCGGAGGCGGGAATCCAACCATAGAAACAGCTCTGGAAGAGCGGTAGAAAATTATGCCCTTGTTTCCTCATATTGTGCCATCCCTAAGGGATTTGTCTGGGCTGGATTCCCGCCTCCGTGGGAACGACATGCGAGAGTTGATTCTAAGTGAGTAAAGCCAATTTTGCAACAGTCCCATCAATTCAGCTCGAAGTAAAGTGCTCCTTGAAACACCTGTGGCTCGGATAAGGCATCACCAAAGGGAATGCTATCCTCTTGCCCTTTGTAAACAATGCGGAATTTAAGCTCTGGATTAACTTCCCAAGCAAGGACTTTGCTAAGCTCTATCAGGCTATTAATGCTGTTATCGGCAATTATTGCCGCGCTGTCGCACTGAAGATATACAATATCCTTCATCCACATGCCACCGGGAATTTGGGGGCTTTTTAAATTAAAGGTTCCCTGCTCAGCTTTTTCCAACACTGCGCCTTCCAGATGCTTGGGATATTCCAGGTTTTGTTTCAGGCCGTCGCGGCTGTAGAGAATCACCTGTTTGGTTTCGTCTGTAGAAAGCTCTGGCAGCAAATCGCTAAAAAACCAACCTTCCATTTTTACAAAAGGCTTGGGCTCTTGGTGCAGAGTGTAATCGGCCAGATAGGTATTTAGCAGGTAAAAACGCTGTGGGCGTGGTATTGGTTTAAAATCTTCCAGAATAATGCGTTCCAGGTTTCTGATCCATTGCATTTCCCTTAAAGAGGGGAAAATTAACCGAAGTGCATTGTTCTCAAACCGTTTGCCGTCCTGGCCAATTACCAGATAGCTTTCAATGGCTTCGAACTCTGCTTTGGTTAAACTTACCAGATAGCGGTCTGTGGACTCAAAACGGATAGTGCTATATTCACCCAAGTCTTGCTGTTGCAGCCAGATATCAGCCCGAAAACCCTCCCAGTTATTCAGCCGGACTACTCCGTCTTTTTCGCGGCTGGTTTTTAGTTCCTGGGTTTCGTGTTTGTAAAGCTTAGCATTGCTGAAATCGTGGCTAATGCCTTGGGTGTCAATTATTTGTAGTGCGCTGAGCGAAATGCAAAACAGCCAGAAACTTACTATCCAAAGTCTCAAAATTTTCATTTAATAATCCTTGCTTTGTGCAAAGCCTGAAAGACCCCAAAGGACAAGTATCCGCCTACAATGCCTGAAGCCAGAGCAAGGGCAAAATTGAAACAAATCAATTCACCCGGAAGGTGGAAAAAGATGATTGCCGTGCTGAGCGAACCAGTTACATTGGCCAAGGCGCATAAACTGATGTGGGTGAACAGCTTACCTTTGTTCCGAACTGCTATAAACAGCAAATCTGCCGCAAGCCCGGGAAGGCTGTAACTAACGAGGGAAAAAGCTCCTTGTCTGCCTGCCAGGCCAATCAGTAAAACCAAAACTGCCTGCAAAATGCCATACACGGTGCCGGTCCAGCGTTTGTTTATAATGGTTACGGCCAAAACCAACCACATCATATACAGCCCGCCGGAAAGCGATCCCCCCGGAATACCCAAAGGAGTGGAAATCAGCTTGGTAATGGGGTTTACAATGGGTTTTACCGCTATACCCAAAGCAGCAATGGAGGCAATGATAATGAGGTCGCGGACCGAAAACCGCTTCAAAAGGCTCATATTAGACGAACCAGGGCATTTGTCTCTATGTTAAACTGGATCAAATCCACTCCTGCCTCTTTAAAAAGCTGTTCTGCCAGGGCATCGGGATAGGTTTCTGCTACGTAAACCGTTTTGATTTCGGCGTTGATAATCAGCCTGGCGCAAATGCTGCATGGTTGATTGGTGCAATATAACTCTGCTCCTCTTGTTGATGAACCATTTATCGCAGCTTGAATGATGGCATTTTGTTCTGCATGCACACCGCGGCAAAGTTCGTGTTTTTGACCGGAGGGCACATTCTGCTGCTCTCGTAAACAGCCAACTTCCGAACAGTGTGGTGTCCCCTTGGGACTGCCATTATAACCTGTGGATACAATCTGATTGTCTCGCACCATCACAGCCCCAACTGCGCGTCTTAAACAGGTGCTGCGCTTGGCTGCAAGATAGGCCATCTGCATGAAATACTGTTGCCAGGTAGGACGGTTTTCCATGTTTCTCCCCTATGCTTAAAAACTTGGAGCCAGCTTTTAGGAAAGCTGAAAATCTGTCAAGCAGGGTGTAACATAGCTTTGTAAGCTGTTGTATCAGCAGGTTTAAAACCTGCGACATAAAAAGTGATTTCACAAAGAGAAAAGAGTAAATGAGGTAGTTTGGATGTAGGATTTAGGATTTAGGATGTTTGATGCCGAATGTAGGATTGCGGATTTACGCAAGTTTTGACCCCAAAAAGCCGATGACACCCTCTGCAAGCCCGCAACACACTTCAACCGTCCTATCTCTATACACAAACACTATGGGCTTTGGGGGGTTAAAACTCCAATTTATGGGCTCATAATCTGGCTTCCTCTGCGCGAGAGTATCAGCCCCCGGAATTAGTGGTACATTATTAGCATGGGTGTAATACAACTTCCACATTGACAAA
>DIXL01000076.1 GCA_002428685.1 Cloacimonetes bacterium UBA6081
GCCTCCGAGACCGTGTGAAAACTATATCACAAAAGCAGGTTGAGTCCCGTGGGGACGACATTTCAGATAGTATTATGCGATCCTGAGAAACCTTTATGAGTCCCTTCGGGACGGCATGAAATACACTTAATTATTTGGAAGTTGGACATCTTATGCTTATCTGAATGCCGTACCGCTGGGACTCAGGATGCCGCTCAGAAGTGTTTTTACACATTCTCCTCCGCGGGAACGACAACCTATTATCTCCACTTATTCCAAGCGCACTGGTAAAGCTGCGTAATATGGTTACACTTTTTGAACAGTCTCTTCTTTTCGAGAGTCTGCCATGCAAATTATTCGCTTGACACAAGAAGGCTTTGCATTAGACATGCATGCTGGGAAAATTATTGCGTAAATGATAAACAACACAAGGTAAGGGATATGTGCACAGATATTAAATCCAATACCACAGAAAAGACTACTATTACAGAAGATAAAAACCAGTTTCAGCAGTTACAATCCAAAGTGGCACTGCTTGAGGAAGAGCTGGAAAGGGCAAAGCAAGAGCTTCAAAGCCTGCAAATTAGTTATCAGCAATACCGTGAGCTTGTGGAAGAATGCACACAGCCCAGTCTTTGTTCGCTATCCGAAGACTCTGAAAACCCCCAATCCCCCCTGGGACAGCTTATTTCCGCTGAACGCATGAATGCCATAGGACAGCTTGCAGGGGGAGTGGCTCATGATTTGAACAACTTTTTAACCATTATTCTCGGTTACACCGAAGGTTTGATTGACGGTTTACCTACGGATTCCCCTCTGATTTCAGAAGCAGAAGAGATTCTGAATGCGGGATTACGGGCTAATGATTTAGCTCATAAACTGTTGTCTGTTAGCCACAATCATCAGCTCAACGCTCAAGCAATTGACCTGAATGGCTTGATAACAGATTTACTGGATGTTCTGCAACAGCTTGTAGGCGGCAACACAATTATAATTCCAACTCTGGCGGAAAAGCTACCCCCTGTTTTATCCGATCAAAACAGCATCGAGCAAGCATTGGTAAATCTAATTATCCGAGCCCGGGATAATATGCCTCAAGGAGGCAGGATCGGCATTGAAACTTCCATCATAACAGTGGACAACAATTCCACCCTAAAATATCCATACCTTGCCTATGGACAATATGTAGTTCTTTCCATCTCCGATAACTGCAAAGGAGAGAATTGCAAGAAAGCCAACAGAATGTTTGAACCATACCACGTTCCCGAGGGCAGAACCAGAGGTTATGGTTTGGCTTTGACTATGGCTTACTGCACAATACACCAATCGGGGGGTAAGATAACCGTTGATCACCATCAGGGTATGGGCACCACCATCCGAATTTTCCTGCCTGCTCAAGCCTCGGTAGAAACAGCTACTCCAGATCCGCCTGAAAACCTTGAATATGTTAGCAATAATGAGCTGATTTTGATTGTGGACGACGAAGAATCCATCTGCAATCTGGTGAAAAAGATGGTGGAAAGCATGGGCTACAGAACCTATGTTACTGCAAAATGCCAGGAAGCCGTACGTGCTGTGGAAGAAGGAATGAAACCCGATTTGTTGATTTCGGACGTGGTAATGCCCATTATGAACGGAGTGGAACTTGGCGAAAGGTTACAGCTAATGCTACCAAATCTGAATGTTCTTCTGATGTCCGGCTACACGGATAATGTTCTGGAAAATGCAGGAGCAATCGGCAAGAACTATCCTCTAATGCAGAAACCCTTTACCTCAAAGACTCTCGCCTCGCATATTTCAGCACTATTATCCAAACCCGAACCTGAAACCAAAACTCATGCAGAGATCTTTATGCTGGATGATGATGATAGTATCAGGATGCTGTTCCAACGTTCCTGCAAGAAAAGGGGACACAATTTTACCGGTGCGGCAACCCCTGAAGAAGCTTTAGTGATTTTGGCCGGCAACACATTTGACATCCTGCTTGTGGATAGAAACCTGATAGGGCTTAGCGGCATAGAAGCTTTACAGCAAATTCGCGCTGCCGGCTTTACAACGCCTGCGATGATTTTTACAGGAGCTGATACCGGCGAAGATGAGCATACCTACAAGGCTTTAGGGGTTCTGAAGGTGATGGAGAAATCCTTTGATAATCTTCCGGTGTTCCAGTTTATAGAAAACTATCTTGGCATAGTGCATAATTAGACTTCGTCCTTGCTCGTATTCCCATATCATTCCCATATCATTCCCAATATTATTGAGATTGATATGGGAATGATATGGGAATGCTATCAAGGACGAGATTTGGCAATGATATGGGGGATGAGATTTGGCAATGATATGGGGGATGAGATGTGGCAATGAGATTAGGGATGAGACATGGCTTTAGTAGCTCGTCAAGCCTCTCCGACGTTGTCGTTCCCGCGGAGGCGGGAATCCAGCCCTTGAAAATCCCGTAGGGATGACACAAAATGTTGAGGCTAATACATACATTATCTGTCGCTCTTCCAGAGCTTTATCTGGGCTGGATTCCCGCCTCCGCGGGAACGACAGTAAGGGTTACGACATGTCAAGCTTGACAAGGCCTCAGTAGTTTGACATGGCTTTAGTAGTTTGACATGGCTTCAGTAGCTTGACATGGCCTCTGTAGTTTGACATGGCTTTAGTAGTTTGACATGGCTTTAGTATCGGTAGGGAGTTTCGTTTATCAGCAGCCAAAACAGGCCAAGGTAGTTTATGGCTACAATGAATCTGTCATTATCCACGGGTTTGCGGATATAGGCATTGGCTCCCAAATCATAGCTGTTGTCGATGTCCGATTCTTCCGATGAGGTGGTTAGCACCACAATGGGAATCCGTTTCGTGCGAGGGTCTTCACGCACTCTGCGCAAAACTTCCATACCATCTACAATAGGTAGGTTCAAATCCAGAAGAATTAAAGCAGGATAATCATCATAGGTGGAATTTCCACATTCTTCAAACAAATATTTCAAAGCTTCCGCCCCGTCCTCTTTCACAACCAAATGGTTGGCTACGTTGCTTTTATCCAAAGCTCTTCTGGTTAATTCGATATCGCTGGGGTTGTCTTCCACCAGGAGTATGGTCTTGTTCATCATATATTGCTCCTTAAAGTCCAATAAAATGTTGTTCCCTTGTCTGTTTCTGATTCTGCCCAAATGTTACCGTTATGGCGTAGAACTATGCGTTTCACGGTTGCCAGTCCTATGCCTGTTCCGGGGAAATCAGTTGCTTTATGCATGCGTTGGAAAGCACCGAACAGTTTGCCGGCATAAGCCATATTAAAGCCTATGCCATTATCCCTAACGTAGTAAACCTCTTCTCCATCTTTCTCGGTTTTGCCAAATTCTATCAGTGCCGTTTCCTTTTTCCCGGTAAATTTCCAGGCATTATTCAGCAAGTTTACCAGAACAATTTCCATCAGGTTTTTATCCGCAACTGCCATAACCTCCGGAATAACTGTGGTTTCCACCGTCCGTGCCGGATTTTCCTCTTGCAAACGGTTTGTAACTTCCGCAGCAAGTTCGGACAGGTTTATGGGCTCGAAGTTGACGGTTTTCTTGCCAATCCTGGAAAGTTTCAATAACGCTTCAATCAGATCGTTCATGCGTTGTGCTTCCGAACGTATTCTGGCTAAATAAACTCCTGCCTGGTCTTCCAGTTTGTCGCCATAGTCTTCTGTCAAAGCCATAGTCCAGCCATCAATGCCACGCAGCGGAGCACGTAAATCGTGAGAAACGGAATAGGCAAAAGCTTCCATTTCTCTATTGGCAAGCTCAAGCTGCGCGGTTCGTTCCAAAACCCGCTGCTCCAAATCTTCATTTAAGCTCTTCAGCTCTGCTTCAGCCAGCTTTTTTTGAGTTACGTCGTCATAAATTGTGATTATCTCTCCGGAATCCAGCTTTAATACATAGTTATCGAACCATGAACTTACACGCTTATCCTGATAATATGAAGTTGCAAAAGTTTGAGGTATTCCAGTTCGGTTCACATCCTGTAAAACCTTGAACAATCCCATCTCCTCCACTCCGGGGAAGATGACTTTAAGGCTTTTTCCCTCAATCTCCGCCCGCTTAGTTTGAGTCATTCTTTCGCCGGCACTGTTCATTTGCCTGATGGTAAAATCGGTTCCATCAGCGGTAGGCAAATAAACCGTAACCCCGCTGCTCATGTGCTCAAACAACTCGCTGAAGCGATGTTCACTTTCAAGCAAAGCTGCTTCAGATAGCCTGCGGGTATTATCCAGTTCCAGCATTTCCAAGGCATAGCCGATATCTCCGGTAACCTCTTCAAGTAACCGCAGCTCCGCCTCATTAAAGAAATCTGTTACCTCAGAATATAGACTGAAAGTATAGTCCACTTTCCCTTGCACTAAAATTGGCAGCGTGATAAGAGATTTGTATCCTCTGGCCAAAGCCTGGACTTTCCACAGACCCATATCCTCGTCTGTGGCAATGTTGCTGCTGTAAACCGGTTTAGCAAAGCGAACTGCCCTGCCCGAAGGTCCTTGGCCGGCTGGAATATCGGCTGTTGAGATTGTAATTATTTCAGAAAAGTAATTATCTTCGGTCCCAGCCCAATGAATAGGTTTTATTATCTGTTGGTTAGTATCCACTTCACCAAACCAGGCCATTTTGAATTTGCCAAAATCTATGGCTATTTGACAAGCTTCTTTAATAATCTCTTGTTTGTCGCGGGTTCTAACCACCATCTGATTTATCTGGCTGATAACCGCGTAAATCCGATTCATCTTGATTAGCTCTTCTTCCGCCAGTTTACGTTGATTTATATCTATTATGGTGTTTATAAAATACTGCGGCTGACCCTCTGAGTCGCTTTGCACAACAGTGCTTACGTCAGCCCAAACAGGGCTGCCGTCTTTATGCAGATAGCGTTTGACAAAACGGGCATGATCAATCTCACCCGCAAGCATGGCATCCACTATTTTTTGGGTTTTCTCTATGTCATCCGGATAAGTGAATTCTGCCCATGTTTTTTTCATTTCCTCCGGAGTATATCCCAGCATGGTGCACAAGGCTTTGTTTGGAACAACAGTCCCATCCGGCATGGTAAGGGAAGTTCCGGCAATGGAATTTTCGAAGATGTTACGAAATCTGTTTTCATGTTCCAAAGCTGTTTTAATAGCTTGTTGCTTATCATCCTCCAAAACAAGCTGCTTTTTTAACCAGCGGGCATCCCTTTGGTGTTCCAGATATCCAACCGTTAGTGCTAAGGCAAGAATCAGGATTGTCATGGCAACTATGGTTAAGCCCACTCTCATTCTGATGGGTTGATATAGTTCAGAAACGTCCATTTTGGCCACCATAAACCACGGTGTGCCACGCACTTTTCTTAGCACCGAAAGCACCTTTTCGCCCCGGTAATCAACGGTTTCCACAATCCCTTCCTTGCCTTTGACGGCAAGAGTGGCAGGCAGATTGGGGTTTTTGGCCATGTTGAAGGATAGGTTCAGCGCAGTATCCTGCTTATGCCGCAGATCGTTTAAAAACAGAACATTGTCACCTTCCGGCCTTACCAATAAAGTTTCTGCGGTTTTACTGGCAACAGGCCAGGATTGAATTAGAGGGTAAAGAAAGACAGTGGGATCAATCTGTAGAACCCAAACACCTTTAACCTCCAGATTTGCACTACTTTTGTCAATAACCGGAATCCAGTAGGAATAAAGTATTTTGCCTTTCTCAGAGTTGTGTAATTCCTTCTCGGTGTGTAAATCTAACAATGCAACTTTTTTACTTTCGACCGCTTTGTGAAAATACAGCTTGTCATGATCGTTAAATTTTCCTATGTTTGCAGGCAAGGATATTACAACCTTACCGGATTTATCCAGCAAGGCTATCAGGCTGTAATCCGGAGTGCTACGATACATTTGCATAACTTGCATCAAATAGCTTTTGTTTCCAGGGGATTGGGGTTGAGCCAGATAATTTAATGCCATGGTTTGAAACATGTCTGTCCTTGCCAGTTCCAGGGCATCCTTGTTTCTTTCATCACTCCACGTTTCTATTTGATCTGCTTTTAAGTCGGCAATGGAAGATAGCCCGTCTATAATGCGGGCTTTCTGCATAGCCACTTCGTGTTTCAAATAGAAATAACCAACTAAACCAACAAACAGACTTACAAAAACGAAGATCATGATGGGTAGCAGACCGCTTTTACGGCGCAATACGGCACTTGAGTTGCCATATTCTGTTTGTGAATCTGCTCTTTTCATCTTCCCATCTTTTAGCTCTATCTTTCTTTCTAACTTTAGCCTCAATATATCATGCATATTCCAATAAAGCATAGTGCTTAAGTCCAAGTATCCTGTCAAGTTTTTTGTTTGAACCGGCTGGAAAATTTGCCTAAGAAGACCATTGTTGCAAGATTTCTACTCCATACAACAAAATTATGATCTTTTTGCTTGACATAGCAAGCACTGTTCAATAAAAGGGCAGGAAGGTTGAATTAATAATACATAATCAACCACTCGAGGTGAGAATGCTTTATCCTAAAACGATTCTCTTGGTAGAAGACAACCCCGGAGATGTGGAATTAACTAAACGGGCTTTGCGTAAAAGCGGTATAAATACAAATATGGATGTGGCCGAAGATGGCGCAGAAGCCTTGGATTACCTGTTTTGCAAAGGTGATTATGCCGTTAGAAACCCAGAGTTATCTCCTAATCTAATCTTACTTGACCTGAATCTACCAAAGATTAACGGACTGGAAGTTTTGAAGCAGATACGAGCCAACGATAAAACTAAATTACTACCTGTTGTCGTGCTCACTTCCTCCAAAGAACAGGTGGATGTGGAAGCTGCTTACACAAATGGAGCAAATAGTTACATTCACAAACCTGTGGATTTTATCGAATTTACCAACACTATAAATCACCTGGGGCGTTACTGGCTGGATATTAACGAATCTCCACCAAGAATTTAAATCGGACTATTAGTTTTTTATATAGGATGGGACAGGAGTCTATCACCGGTCTAAAATACCTGATCTACAACGCTGCTTTGCTGCTGACCCTGGGCATTATTTTCGACTCGGTAGTAACGCACAGTAAGCATGACAATATCTTAACTCATGTTTTAACTGGCTTGGGCCTGGGCTTGGTTGTTTTGGCTGTTATGGTAAATCCTTGGCAACTGAGTCATGGTGTTGTGTTTGACACCCGCTCCATATTACTTAGCTTAACGGGTATGTTTTTTGGGGTTATTCCCGGGATAATTGCTGCTTTTATAGCCATAATATTTAGAATGTTACAAGGTGGAGCCGGTGTTTATACCGGCTGTTCGGTAATAGTAGCTTCTCTGTTATGGGGTATTCTGTGGAAAAAAATGCATTACAGATGGAAGATTCCCTATGGATTCTGGGAATTGTATTCATTGGGTATTGTTACACACATCACAATGCTGGTGCTGATGCTATTTATGCCTTCCAACATTTGGGCTTATGTTCTAAAATCTATCACACTTCCCGTAATGATTATTTATCCACTGGTAACGGTTGTTCTGGGGCAGTTGATGGTGCGCCGCATGCAGCTTCGTAAAGAAAAAGTGAGGCTGGAGCAAAGTGAAAGTCAATTTCGCAAACTGTATGAAAACGCTCCCAGTCCATATCAATCATTGGATGCAAATGGTAATCTTATTGCCGTAAACAACGCCTGGCTTAATGCTTTGGGTTATCAGGAAAGTGATGTGCTGGGCAAGCATTTTACTTTTGTGCTTGTGCCGGAATTTTACCAGGTTTTCAATACTAATTTCCCAAAATTTAAAGCTGCAGGCCGCACAGAAAATATTGAATTTGAGTTGTTGAAAAAAGACAACACCAAGATTCTGGTAAGCTTTAACGGAGTAATTGTTACCGATTTAGACGGACACTTTGTTCAAACCCTATGCGTGTTTAGCGATATCACGGAAATGCGTAAACAGCAAAAAATCCTTGCCGAGAGTGAGGCTAAGTATCGCAGTCTTGTGGACAGTTCTTATTCGTCAATTGCCATATTTGATTTTGAAGGCATCCTGCATTTTGCCAATAGTGGAGCCTGTGAATCTCTAAACTTGAGTGAAGCAGAACTGATAGGCAAATCCATGTTCGAAATATTCCCACCGGGTAATGCGGAATTTCAGTTGAAAATACTACACAAAGTTTTATCCACCGGTGAGAGAATAGTTACCGAATCCTACGCTACCGTAGCTGGCAAAGGAGTGTGGTATCACACCAGCGTTTCTCCGGTTTTCGATGATAACGGGAAGCCATATCTGGCAGTAGTCAGTGCTACAGATATCACCCATATAAAAGAAGCAGATTTAGCACTTAAAGAAAGCCAGGAACGCTTTGAAATGTTTATGGACAATTTGCCGGGGGGTGCATTTATCAAAGATTGTGAAAGCAGAGTCCTATTTGCAAACAAGTATTTAAAGGGTGCAATAGCAGGCTGGCAAAAACTGGGCAGAACACCCTCGGAAATATATGCAGAAGAAGAAGCTACCGCAATTGTTGCTGAAGATAAAGAAGTGCTGGAAAATGGTTTGAGGCACATGGTGGAAAACATTGTGCACAGCGATGGCAGCTTGCATTACTATGACACAACCAAATTTGTTCTATCCAATCCAAAAGGGAACCCCCTGATTGGCGGAATCACCTTGGATGTAACAGAGCAAAGATTGGCAGAAGAGCAAAGAAACAGCTATGCTAACCGCTTGGAAATATTGCGAAAGCTGGATAGCATTGTTTTGGAAACCCGATCTTTTGATTCTGTATGCTCTGCTGCTGTGGAGAATCTTCACAACCTAATCCCCTTTTCCTTACTCTGTGTAAATGTGCTGGAGGGAGAATATGTGCGCATTGCAGCCTTGCATAAACCAGCCAAAGGCTATGACTATATTCAATCCGGAGAACAATACATTCCCAATTATGAATATTTGGACTACTTAACAGCTCAGAAGACATTGGTTCTAAACGAATCTCCCCAGAGCTTTTTACCACCCAAAATGCCTGTAGCCAGGCGTATGATAGAGGACGGGCAGCAGTCCTTTATGTATAACTCTATGATTATGCAGGATAAAATGGTTGGATTTCTCTGGTTTACCTCTGATCAGCAAGGTTTCTTTACTGCCGAACATCAGGAAATTGCCGATGAATTTGCTGATCAGCTTGCCTTAGTATTGCACCACCTGCAATTGATAGAAAAGATTCAGGATCATGCTGATGATTTGGAACAAAGGGTAGAAGTGCGCACCAATGAGCTGAAAGAGGCTAACCGGGAACTGGAATCCTTCACCTACACTGTGGCTCATGATTTACGCTCTCCGTTGAGGACTATAGACGGATTTTGCAGCATTTTGATGGAAGACCATGCAGCCCAACTAACCCAGGATGCAATGGAGAATTTAAAAGTTATTATAAAATCAACCCACAAAATGGATACACTGATTAATGAACTGCTGGAACTCGCCAAGCTTAATCGTGATTCACTGAAACACACAGATGTGGATATGCAATCATTGGTAGAAGAAGTGTGCCATTCTGTGATTACTTCCAAGGTGAGTCAGAGTTTTGACATCCAGATAGAAAACCTGCCCCCTTGCAGGGCTGATATGGCTTTAATAGGACAGGTTTGGCAAAACTTGCTGGAAAACGCCGTAAAGTTTACCCTGCCTAAAACAGAGAGAAGCATAAAAATTGGCTTTGAAGATGCAGCTACTGAAACTATTTACTATGTTCAGGACAGCGGTGTGGGCTTTGAAATGAAATATGTTAACAAAATCTTTGCAGTGTTTCAACGTTTGCATCATGAGAGGGAATTTCAGGGCACCGGCATTGGCTTGGCCATTGTAAAAAAGATTATTGACCGTCATAATGGCCGCGTTTGGGCAGAAAGCACAATAGATGTTGGCACCAAAGTATATTTCTCCATTCCCAAAACCCGTGCTGCGGTAGCCAAAAACCTTGTCCAGCACAAGAAACAGTAACCTTTGCCGCATAAGCCAACTATAAAGTGACACCCCAAATTCCATATAGCCACCACTGTGACAATGAGGCATAAGCTTTTTGCTGTGCAGAGATGCTTAGGATGCTTTCGGAACTGCCTGAATCTCAAAGAAATAGACACCAGTTGGAATTACTGGCAGTGTGAGCGGTAAAGATTTCCTTGCTGATATACTGGATGTGTGGAAGGAGTCTAAATCGATCCTCTTAGTAGTCCTATATGAAATCAGTGATGCGTTTCATTGGTTAGAACTTGCTGGCACTGGTGATAGAAATGGACACGTTTCAGGGCGATGCCTTGTTCAATCTGACAGTGCTGAAAGGACGTTACAAGATAAGGTTTTCCCATATACTAACAGCTCTGGATGATGCATCAAAATAGAGCTTGTCCATACTGGTTCTAAAACTTGTTTCCGATTGCCAAAAACTAAAAGTATCCAGTTTATTGGGTAAATGGGCAAATTGGTTCACCCTAGCAGAATGAACTACAATTCTTGCTTGTTGTTTACCCCAAAAAGCCTCTCTATCGCTGGGTAAGGGTTCATCCTCAGCAGAATTCTGCATCTCCAATCCAGACTTTATCTCTCCACAGGATTCCAGCTTGCTCAGAATTGCAGATTGAGTCTTGCCCCGTAATTCAAATAGTAGGAAAGGATTATGATCAAATGCTTCAGCCAAGAGGTAAAACACAGCAGCTATATGTTTGCAGGGGTTTGACCAGTCCGGACAAGTGCAATTGGTTTCCAAATCTTTTTGCTTTTCAGGAAAGAGCGGCACTTTCAAATCTATAAAAATGCTTTCGATTTCCTCTGGCATAGTGCTATTTAGGAGTTGAGCCGTTAGAATGGGGTTCTCATTCAATTGAGCGATTATCTTCTCCCATTCCTGCTCCGAGTAAGTTTTGAATTTAATGGTTATCTTGTATGGCTCGGAGCTGGAGCCTTGGACAGAGGCAATTACTTGACCGGGGATGATTTCCAGCTTGGATACCTGACCGCTTCTGGCATACGCTCTGCCCCTTGCCAGCCGGGTTCCGATACTAAAGCTTTCCAGAACGCTGATCCATCTTTTACCCCACCATTTACTGGCTATTGCACCCCGGCTGGTTTTGGTCTTGATGCCACCTTTGACGGGTTTGGGTATGGAGGGTTTGTACCAATCGTTAAAATAATAGGGTGTCATAATCATTCTCCCAAAGCAGTTTTGGACAAGGCTATTAACTTTCTGAAATCGTCATTGGACAATTCACTCAGCCAGGTTTCACCGCTTCCCACTACAGAAGTGGCGATAACTGCTTTCTTTTCCATCAGCATATCTATTTTATCTTCCAAAGTGCCGGCTACAATGAACTTATGCACTTGAACATTTTTCTTTTGTCCGATGCGAAATGCCCGGTCGGTTGCCTGATTTTCTACAGCGGGATTCCACCAACGGTCATAATGAATTACGTGATTTGCCTGAGTTAAAGTCAATCCAGTGCCTCCTGCTTTTAGGGATAAGATAAAAATGCCAGGAGCATTCGTTTCTGTTTGAAACCGCTCAACCAGTTCATCCCTCTTTTTCTTGGACAGAGTACCGTGCAGGAAGAGCACTTCTTTACCAAAATGATCTTGCAAGGCTTTTTTGAGGATAGCACCCATCTCGGCATATTGAGTAAAGATAAGGGTCTTTTCGTTATTTTCCTGTATTTCATAGAGTATTTCCAACAGACGTTCCAGTTTGCCAGACCTGCCGGGCAAGGCAGAATTGTCTGCTGCGTATTGGGCAGGATGATTGCAAACCTGCTTGAGCCGTGTTATGGCAGCCAAAACTATACCTTTGCGGGCTATGCCATCCGCATTTTCCACCTGGCTTTGCACTTCATCTGCCACAGCCTGATACAAGGATGCCTGCTCTTTGGTCAGAGTACAATATTCCTTGTTCTCAATCTTATCCGGCAGGTCTTTGATGATGTTTTTATCTGTCTTTAACCTGCGCAGGATAAAGGGGGAAGTGATTTTCTTGAGCAGTTCCACTGTGGGTTTATCTTGATACAGTGTGATCTGTTTGTGAAACCGCATTTTGAAGTTTTGCGCAGACCCTAATAGTCCCGGATTGAGAAAATCCATAATCGCCCACAGGTCACCCACATGGTTTTCCACCGGTGTGCCTGTCATCGCAATGCGGTAATCGGCTTTCAAAGTTCGCACGGCTTTTGCTTGCATAGTTTGTGGGTTTTTAATATTTTGAGCTTCATCAACAATTACCCCTGCCCAATTTACCTGATTGATAAATTCCAAATCCCGATGCAGCAGGCCAAAGCTGGAGATGACCAATCCCTGCTTAGCTGCTGATTTTATGAAGGCCTCAGACTTCTGTCTCACCAAGCCGTGGTGTACCAGAGTTTTTATTTCAGGTGTAAAGCGGGCAGCTTCCTTCAGCCAATTATTGATAACTGTAGTTGGACAAATAAGGAGGACAGGCCGCTTTTCTCCTGCTTCCCTGTCGCTTTGCAGCAGTGCTAAAGCCTGCACGGTTTTCCCTAAGCCCATATCATCTGCCAGGCATGCTCCCAACCCCCATTGTTTTAGAAAAGCAAGCCAGGAATAGCCTTTCTCCTGGTAATGCCGGAGCTTTCCACTAAAGTGTTTGGGTTGCTCCAATTGCCGGAATTCCTTTTTACCGGTAAGTTCATCGTAAAATCTGCTTACCCATCCATCAATGGATACTCGCTCCAAAGGAATAGGGCTTATCTGAGTTCCCAAAGCAATTTTGACCAAATCTCTACCTGTTAGGGAGGTCGTCTGCTGCTTATGCAGGAATTTTAACGTTTCTGCTATTTGTTCCTGATTTACATAAGTCCATTGTCCCCGAATTTGGACAAGAGGTGTTTTTAGCTTCGCCAGTTTATTCAATTCCTCTACACTTAAGTCCTCTGTTCCGATGCAAGCCCGGTAGTCATATTCCAGGATACTGTTTAAAGTCATACCGGCATTGCTCTGCATTGCCGGGCTTTTTACTTTTAGACTCAAGCTTAGACCGGAGGTGGTGTTTTTCCCTTTCCACCATGCTGGAAGGAGTAGAGAAAAACCAGATTGAACAATGATATCGGCATAATACATCAAAAAACTTAAGGCTTGTGCCGTGCTCAATTCCATACTGCTAAGCAGCTTTGTCTTCGCTTTGGTTTTCAATCCTGAATAAATGCAGGCAGCCTGTCCCAGCAACATCAAAGGCAACTCGAAACTATCAACTCCGTTTTTAGCTAAATACTCTATGGCAGATGGCTTTTTATTCCAGATCTCATCATAAGGAATAAGCAGTCCGGGGTCATTTTTAGACTGAAGCAAATACTCCAGCCTCCAGTTCCCTTTTTCAGTGGCAGGTTCAGAAAGCCTGAAACACAGTTTTACCTGGGACCTGGAAGCGATAAATAGCTGTCTGCTGACATCGGAAAATTGCCGTGCAAAATCTCTGATTTCTTGCTGGTTTTCCCACTTTATCCGGGCATCATAGCCAGTCAGAGCATTTATCCAGGCATCGTGAACACTGATCAACCGCTGCTCTGTTAAAAGCTTTGCTTCCTTATTCCTGATTAAGTAATCCACCAGATAACCCAAGGCAGACTTTGTTACAAAACCGGAGTTGGAAACCGGTTCATCTGTATCATCAATAGAAAGACACTTAACCGCCGGAGGCATATCATCTGTCAGTTGTGCTATCAGTTTTTCATTTTCTTCATCCGGCAACGGAATCCAGTGGGCTTCCCAGCAGTTATCCACATATTGGATGGAAGGCAGAAACAATCCTTTGATAGTGATATCAAGAGCCACAGTAAACAGATTGGCTATCCAAAATACTGAAGTCCCCAATATGCATCCTGTATCAGACAAATCACTTTCACGGCAGATTAGTAAAAGTTCCGCCAAAGCTTCCAGGTTAAGAGGTATGGTTTCCACAAGATGGGCAGACAGAATTGTTTTATGGTTGCCGTAGGGAATATCTTTGATTAACGGACTGGAAGGCAGAGGGATAGAGCCCTTGGTTGGCAGCCAAGCATAATACTGCTTCGATATTCCCTTTAAAACATTACGTGTTCCCATAGCCTTGGTTGCTGTTTTCAAGTCTTTTATTTTGCCGACAGATGTCCCTTCGCTCCAAAGCAGCAAGCCGCTATTCTCATAAGCTATATGTAATGCAATCATATCCAACCTTCAATCGGGAGATAATTTTAAGTATTCATACTTTTTTCTTGGGAAAGATTTGTCAATGGCAAAGTTAAACGCGAGTCTTCACATAAAGTCGTAAGAGTCCTGTCAAGCATTAAATGTTGCAAAATGCGTGTTATTACGTGTTGGGAAGCCGAATTCCGAATCGTCTGAAGCAAAGCAGAGACTGCCACCCAAGCAATTGTTAAACTTCGAGTTAAGCCTAATAGAACAAATCCATAAGTAGTGTTGTGTCAAACTTGGTATG
>DIXL01000084.1 GCA_002428685.1 Cloacimonetes bacterium UBA6081
TTCATGGCTATCTCCTTGCTTTTATAGTGAGGGATAGCTTCTATTCTATTTGTGTCTTGTGAAGCAAAAAAAAATGGACTGTAGAGATCAGCAACTCGCCATGCGCAGCACGTGCTGGTCAGTTTCATTCCCGGTTGCGAAATCCGTTTCATTTGGGTTTAGATAGAACCTATTCACTATTCACCATATAAGCACAGGAACCCGTGAAAGTTATTGACAGAAAAGCACTCTCCAAGTTTTTGGATATCTTAACTGCGGGGTGTAGCGCAGCCCGGTTAGCGCACCTGCTTTGGGAGCAGGGAGTCGGAGGTTCGAATCCTCTCACCCCGACCAGTTCAAAAGTTTATAGAGTGGGCGCTTAGCTCAGCTGGGAGAGCTCATGCTTTACACGCATGTGGTCGGGGGTTCGAGTCCCTTAGCGCCCACCACCTTTTTGATTAACAGGTTAGCAGGTTTACTGGTTTACTGGTTAACTGGTTAATGGGTAGATTGGTTTAGGATAACAAGTTAAGAAGATGCCATGTTTGGGGTGATGGATGAAAATAGCAATCACAGGTGCAAATGGCTTTGTAGGCAGCAATCTGATAAAGCACTTCCAAAACCGAGGGCATGAAGTAATCGCTCTGGTTAGGGAATCCTCAAACCCAAATGCTATACCCGCTGCAACTAATATAATATCAACAGATTACGCAGATATTGAAGCCATAAAATCTGCTTTGGAAAACTGCGACGTACTTATCCACAACGCCGGGAAAACCAAGGCTTTGAACCACTCTGCCATGATGGATGCCAATGTAGGCATTACCGAAAACATAATTACAGCCATCAATCAGCTTTCCAAATCCATTCACCTGATATATATCAGCTCGCAGGCCGCCTCAAAACCAAGTGTAAATAACTATCCGGTAAGCGAGGATGAACCCTCTGCCCCACTCACCAGCTATGGAATCAGCAAACTTGCGGCTGAACACGCAATCCGTAGCTCTTGCCAAAAGCCTTGGACTATTGTGCGTCCCTGCTCTGTTTACGGGTGTGGAGACAGGGATTTTTTGCAGCTTTTTAAAATGGCAAAGCACGGAATCAGCTTTAAAATAGGGAGCAAAGACAGGCTGTTGAATATGATTCACATCTCAGAACTTGCATCTTTTATAGAGCTTTGTATTACAACACCCACCGCAGAAAATCAAGTTTTTTTTGCCACAGACGGCCACGTTTATCATCAAAGCGACGTGTTTACTGCTATTGCGCAAGCCATGCAAAAGAATAATTTAACGATTCCCATCCCCGAACCATTGGTGAAATTGGCTTTTACGGCAGGCGATTTACTTGGCCACATATTGCATAAAGAAATGGTGGTGAATCGCGAGAAAATGAAGGAAATCTTGGCAGAAAGCTGGCTTGCGAATCCTGCCAAAGCTCAGAATTTATTGGGCTGGAATCCTTTGGCTAATTTGGAACATTATATGCAGGAGACGGCATTATGCTATCAAAAGCTTGGCTGGCTATAGCTTTAATATTATTCTGCACATGCGTGGACGCTCAGGTGGACAGCCTTGCCTGGGTGCCGGACAGTTTGAAAGCAGACATATCAACGAAAAAAGAAATTGAACAGTGGCTGGATGCCCAAAAGGCAAAAGAGCAAGCCAGCTCTGCTGCTTTACATTCTGATCTGGGAGACTATTATCAAAGTGGTTATTTTCATTTGGCTCGTCCAGATCTAAAGATGCCTCTCCGGCATGGATTTGCACAACTATCTTCTGTATTCTCTGCCGGCTTGTATAATGATTCTTTCAGAAACTTCTATCCGCATGTGTCATATTATCGCAGTTCAGATTACACGGTTGAACCATACCCGTTTGAGCCGTCCTTAAGCTATATTGATGCTTCCCTGGGCGATTATGAACACCATTATGCCAAAGTTAATTTTGCCAAGGCATATCTGCTGAGTTATCCCGGATTATCGTATCAGGGGACACTATTGGTTCAAAACGGTCAGTGGTCGGATATCATGGCGGCGCAAACATCGATGAAACACTATCTTGGCTTGCAAACAAATGGCTGGCAGGTGGAGGCGGAATTTGCAAGCTGGGCAAAGGATATCGCCATGTCCGAGTTATTACCGGTTTACTGGCTGGCAAACAATTTCCCAATTGCGCACAGCATTAAGCAGTCCTATCTATCAGTGCAGCATCCTCTGGGAAAAATTAGCGTTGTGAACAGCAGCGAAAGCGCAACTGCCACACAGTTTGCACAAACCCTTAAACAAAAAACCACTCAATTGCAATACGCTTGGGGGCAAAACAGAGGCAACCTTAGTTATGAAGTTCTTTACGAGCATGCCTGGGTAAAGGGGAATACTGATTTTTCCGGCTGCTTTGATGCTGATAATTACGAAGATAAGTTAGCTTTGAGCATAGATAATTATATGCCAGTTGGTCTTTCCGTTAAGGCAGAATATCTGGATTTTTTGCGGGGGAAGGTTTTCACCGATCTCAGTATTCCGGTGTTTGGTTCTTATCTTGGGGCTTATGGTAACATGCTTTGGGGAAGCGATGCCTCTCCCGTAAAAGTGAAAGACATTTACAGCTTAAATGGAGAACTTGAACTGGTTGACATCCGGGTTCCACGTGAACAAGGAGTTTATTTTCGGCATGAATGGCAGGGAATCTCCTCTTCCATAGCCGTGGGCAGTAAGCGAATGGTGCAAAAGGCAGAGTCGGCAGGATTTGATCTGGACTTTGAGCAGCCCTTTGTGCGTTTGGCTTTTGACATAAAGCAAGCTTGGAGAAGCTGGGAACTGATCGCCAAGCCAAAGTGGATTTACAGTAAATTTAATGAAGGTCTTTGCGAAAACCCCGAATTCCGCTTCAGCAGCGAACAAAACCTTGTTTATCATTTACCATACAACAATGCAATTGTGGCAGGTTTTGGAGTTCACAGCCATTCTGGATACTATGCGGCAAATGTAGTTAGTCCCTACCTAATAGAAGCTTCCACTGTTTTGGATGCCTGGGGTGGATTTAATATAGACCGCTGGTTTGAGCTTCGGGCTGGATTTAAAAACATCTTGTCATCCTCTTTATATGGAGTTTATCCAGCTCCGTTATCTGCATTTGCCCAATTGAAGTGGTATTATTTGAACTGAGCTTCTCACATGTAACAATTAGGTGAAACTCACATATCTCTCCAACTATTGCACAATAGCCAAAACACTGAATTACTTGTTTTGATAGTCGTTTCCGCGGAGGCGGAAATCCAGCCCTAAAAAATCCCGTAGGGATGACACAAAATATTGAGGCAAATACTATCCAATCTGTCGCTCTTCCAGAGCTGTTTCCGGGCTGGATTCCCGCCTCCGCGGGAACGACACAGTCATTGCAGGCTTGGTAAGACGCTAACAGAAAGCCCTGTCGTATTATGACAGGGCTTTCTGACTTTATGATAGGTGAAGGGGTACTTTATTTAACCCTTGCGGAATCTGGCAGAGAATGTGTAGTCACTTTCCTGATTCACATTAAACGACCACCCTTCCACCAGGTTTTTCAGTTCGTTCAAAAATCCCTCAGGCATTTGGCCATTGGGCGTAATGGTAGCAGCCGCAACTTTTCCTGAAGCACTAATCAGCAGACGTATGGATGCCGAGCCTGAGAAGGGAGTAATGGCATTCCACTTTTGATATAGAGCGTTCATTTGGCTTCTGCGGGCTGATATGGTTGTATTGATAACTTCGTATCTGGTTCTGGTTTCGGCCGGTTCAGCAGCAATGCTGCCTTCCGAAACCTGCGCCACGTTTTTGGATTTGAATGAACTTGCCAGTTGTGATGTTTTTGCAGTTTGTCCAAAAACAACTCCACTGGGAGCCAATCTGCTTTGATCACCAGTAGCTTTTACCACTGTTCCAGCATCCGGACGAACGTTTGAGCCTGCGATTCTGGGGGCATTTGTAACCACAGAGCCAATGTCACTGCTAAAGGAACCACCCGTAGCACCAGGATTAAAGGCTGTTCCGCCTCCACCAACGCCAGCAGCTCCGCCACCAGTGCCCGAACCTCCGACACCACCTCTTCCGGGTCTTGATGCGGCAAAACCCTCTGCAATGGTTACGGCTTTTATGGTTGGAGCAGATGAAGTGGCATTGGGATCAAAAGCTCCGAAATTACTCCCGAAGATGGATCCCGCAGTTTTAGAAGTTCCAGTTCCAGATGTTGCACCACCAGTTTGAGCTGTCTCTTTGGTTGGGGTCGCTTCTGCTTCCTGTTCACCCACCTGGGTTTCTTCTTCAAACGTACTACGTTGCTCTAATGCTGCAGCCTTTACAAGCTCTGCTTTTTGCAGGGTTGCCAGTTTTTGCTCCAAAGATACATCATAGTTGAATTTCTTCTTTAAAGCCAGATCGAAAACCAGAATAAAGATGATTGCAAGAAAGAGAAAGAGCAAAATCAAGTTGCGATTAAATCTCTCCATAGCAGTAGGAGCAGAATATCGCGCAAATTGAGCAGCAATCTGCTTCTCTTCCGGAGTAAGAACGTTTACCCATGGCTCTTTGAATAAATACTTGATCTCATAATTCGGAGCAATTGTAACTACTCCGACCATGTCCGGTTTTAATTCCAATTCAGTTCCGCGCAGAATGTTGTTTTGGGTTAAATAGCTGCTATCCACAGGGTTGCCATCTTTGGTGCAGCTAAGTTGTGATCCAGGAGGAAGCTGCATGAAGAATTGATCTCCCCGTTGCGAAACAAAAAGGTGTTTGTCCGGAAATGAATCCTCCAGAATTTGGAAAAAGAGGTATTTACTGGAACCGATGAAGAACTTCTTTGTGAAGTCCTTACCATATTTTACATAGTCCAAGGGTTTTTTCTTGTAGTCCAGATATAGGTTAAGTATTTTTGCCATTTTTCCTCCTCTGCTACTGGGCTGAACTGACGTTGTATTTCTTCAGCCAATCCGCATCCTCAAGAGTGGCAAAATAAATGTAGGTATAACCTGCATTTGTTCCGATTCGAACAACTTCGGTGATATAGGCACAGGGGATACTGTTATCTGCCTGCACAATCAGGCAAGCCTCTGTGCTTTCACTTTTATAAATGTCTGCAGCTTCAAGCTTTAAATATTCGCTTATCTGCGTTCTTTTTTTGGCATTATTCATCAGGTCTGCCGGAGTTCCAAAATCCAATCCCTCTGTTCCAACCACCACTCTATCCGGGAAAATCTTGATTGGCGTAACACCCGCTTCTTCAAGCATCTTGTCGTTAGTTATGGTAGTGGGGTATTGCATCCCGGCTTCAGCGGATACTTTTACTGCCTCGGTGGATACATTCTTGATTAGGAACACTAAAATGATGGTCAACACATCAAGCAGAGACGTGATGGACAAGGTTTTGGGATCGTCAAACTTTCTACGGACCTTTCGGGCAGAACGATCAGAAGTATTCATACGCATTATTACACTCCTTAATAATACTGCACAGCAGCCGCTTTATAGTTTACAGAGGTCAAACCGTTGGATTTGCAGATGTCAATGGTCCGCATTAAATCCTGAAACAAAACGTCTGGATACATAACGACGGTGACTTCGGTTAGGTTAGGTTTACGGGACCGAAGGTCTTTTACGACCAAATCCAAGGCTTGATAATCGTAATTATCGTTTACTGCTGGGATTCGTTTTAAATCAGATCCTTTTTCCCGAACTTCCATTCCCAGGAACTGGTTGTTTTGTTGGAAAACTTTACCCATAGTGTGAATTTCTACTTTTTCAAGCACTTCGGCTCCGCTTCCACCAGCACCTGGACCGCCACCACCGCCTTCCCCCTGCGAAAAGTTGAGCGCAACAAGGGACACCTGAGAAACCACCACCATCATTAACATGAATGGGATTATGGTTAAAAACAGGTTCATGATTGGCACCAGATTGGGTTCCTGGGGCGCAGTCTGCCCTTTTTGTTGTCGCGCTTGAGAAGGCTTATAAACGGCCATAGCTTAATCCTTGATTGCGTTGTTAATGGTATTAATTAGTTTTACACTGTATTCGTCGATGTCATTAATAAGGTTTGAGGCACGGGTGTATAGCCAACCTTTAATTATGGTTAGTGGAATAGCGGCAATCAAACCCAGAGCAGTAGTTCCGATGGCAAGCTTGATACCATTGGTAAGAGCAGCACCTTGAGCAGCAGCGGATAAACCTGCCAAGCCGGCAAATGCGGTTAACAAGCCCCAGATAGTACCCAAAAGTCCCAGGTAAGTGGCAATCTGAGCCAAAGTATCAAACCAAAATAAACCGCCATCAAGTCTGTGCACAGTTTGAAGCGCGGATTCATCCAAAGAGTTCTGAACCGAAATTCTCAGTTCTGCACCTTTTTTACCACTTTTCCTTGCTTCTTTAAAAATCATCAAAGCACTCCAGAAGATGAAGCCCATAGTTGTTCCCTTATAGCTTTCGGAGATTTTTGTGGCTTCGTCTAACTGGTCATTTCTGATGTAGTTGCGCAGTTTAAGATAAAAACCTTGAGCATCAATTTTTTCTTTGCGATACAGCTGATTCCAGCGGGCAAATGCATACACAATACCAATTACAAAAACCAATAAGATAGGATAAGCCCATTCTCTGCTATCTACGAATACTGTGAACAGAGAAATGCTTTGTGTTGGTGCAGCTTCTGCTGCCGGTGCAGCTTCTGCTGCCTGGGCGAACAGAACGAGACTAACCATTAGGGCGATGATCATGAGGAAGATATGTTTTGCTTTCATTTTGACTCCTTCAGCCATTTATTTAGTAGTATATCACTCTTCTCTTTTATGCTTTCAAGGTTGAAACTGAACTTGTATTCTCCAGCTTTCTGATAGGTGTTTGTTTTATCCTGAAACACGCCACTGGCTGGGATTAACGATTTTACTTCAATAATCAATTCTTGTTGTTCCACATATTGCCGCACTCCCGAAAAGCCAGTAACAGGCTGATTGGTTTGCGCAGGAGCAGTTTGGCCAAACAGTGCGAAGCAGACAAGGCCAAATGTTACAATTAGCAGGAGATACTTATTCATCTTATATCCTCCTTACCTGCTTTAATAATCTTAATTGCTGCAAGCATTCCTCTGTAGCTGGAATTATTGCTGATAGTAAACCGAAGAGTATTCTTGCCATTTACCACTTTTGTTTTGTCTATAGCTACTTGAGAAGAATATACTTGGAATGGTTCCGGATCATAATCAAAGGCCAGATTAGTTGCAAGCTCGGTTCCGTTCAAGGAAATTGCTGCATTTTCGGGCGCAACAAAATCTATCAAACCCTCTTTAAACTCTGTATCAAGGTAGAAATCCACTTCAAACACAACCGGACTAACCGGAGCTTCTTCACTGAGCCAAATAGGCTTGGCTGCGGTATTCTCCATCCCGTCAATCTTGTCATTGGTAATACCAAAATTGGTGGCATAAATCGCTGGTGAAGTCTGTTCTTCGCCGCTATCTGCATTCTTGGTAACTATTCTCCAGCTTGTGTCTGTATAAATCATTACGGTTTCGGATGGAACCGATTCATAAAGTCTGCGTTTATCTGTATAAACCTGCAAACTCAAATTTAGGGGCTGCAATTCCGGGCTGGTATTTGGAATTTCCAGCTCTATTATGTTCTGTCCCTCTGCCCAGGCACTGGGCGGTAAGAGATAGGCATAACGTGTGGTTGTTACAGGCTTACTGGCATCTAAAGTATCGGTTGCCACTACTCCAGACTCAATTACTGTACCATTAAGAATGATCTTGATATCGTAAGGGTAAACCAAATGTAATAAGGAAAAATCAGGAACGATTTTTGCAGTTATAGCCCGATTAAGCTTCAATTTGCGATTAGATGGTATAACAACACCACCCAAATTTATCCCTTTGGGTGATACGGTAGATTGAATGGTGAGGTTCGTAGGGCTATCGTCCAGTTTTTGGACCCAGCCAGAATCGAGCGGATATTCATCCACCTTATAATCCGGCACCCATCCCCATTCCTGCAGTCTGGCAAAACTGCGCTCGGTATAAGTGTCTTTGTAGCCAGCCAAATGATAAAGATTATAGATATTGAGGCGTGTGGCATATTCCAGATCAAGCAAGTCATTGCTCTGTTGGCCAGCCACTGAGGCTATTAGAGTAGTGAGTGCGTCTCCTTTGTATTCTTGTCGCAATCCAACCGTTTCGACACTAGTGCGAACGTAAACGCCAACCTGGGTGTTTATAGTGGTTACTCCTTTCTGGTAAATCCGGGCAATTATGTCCTGCGCCCGTAAACGTCTGGAGTTTTCTATTTCATACTCAGTTGCATTTGCTGCTTCAAGCACTTTGTTAACCTTTTTTACTTCAGCCACAACCAACGCCTTAAAATTGGGAATCCGTTTGTAGTTGCCTGCAATAAGATGCTTTTCCCAAGTAGTATTGGCATTAACGGAAATCAGTTTGGAAGGTGCAGCAGTTAACAATTCTCCCTTCTCAATGGCTGCAAGTTGGATGTCAAAGCTTTTTAAGAAAGCATTACGTTTTTGGATATCGTCGAATTCTTTTTGGACCGCGGCGAAATAGGTGTTTATATCAGGAATATTGATTGATGAGCCTTCAAAACTAAGTCCTTCTTTTACATAGGCAGCTTCAATCTTTTTAAATTCGTCGCGTTGCTTAAAAGCTTCGCTGTAGTTTTTGTTGCGATAGGCAGTATCAAATGCGTAATAAGCCTTTCCGAGCTTATTTGCTGCCACCCACTGATATCGGTCTGCCTTGGTTTTGTCTTTTTTATAGATGTCTTTGGCAGCTTGCTCAAAACGGAGGGTATCTCCCTTGGCAAGGTAGTCATCGGCAATAACCTGCATATATGGAATTACATTCGGATGAGCTGGATAAAGAGTTAGGAATTTGTTATATACTTCAAGTTCTTTCTCTTTGTTGCCTGCTTCACGATAATTTATACTTGCATTTATCATCAAAGCATCAGGAGTAATATCCCCAATATTGATAGTTTTATTTCTGGCCTCGTCATGCAACTGCAAGTAAGCTTCCGCAGCAGCCGTCCGCTCTGCAGGGCGTTTTTCCATAGCCTGTATTTTGGCAAGCCTTAGGGAAAAGGCCTGATTGCTACTGGGATGCCTTGCGATAAAACTCTGACGGATGGTTTCGGCAAGCTCGGGATTTTTCATGGCTGTATCTGCCTCGGCAATTTCAGCAGCACGGAAATAATAATAATAAACTTCATTGATATCAGTTCTGGTCCCGGCTAACTCGAGCAAGATATCTATTGCTTTTTGGTATTCCTTTGCCCGAACGTAGGATTCCTGGGCGGCCATCTTTAAACCCTGAACCTTGCCAGCTTCAGTTGCTCCCAGTTGAGCAGCCAGTCTCAAACGTTCTGCGGCAGCCTGAGCATAGTTGCCAGACTGATCGGCACTATCATAACTATTTTGAATCTGGACGTTAATATTTGCTTTTAGAGCTTCTTTGTCTGCCGGAGTAGTAGCAAAAGCCAAGGCACTACGATAATAACCTTCAGCGGTCGCATAATCTTTATCCTTATCAGCGATAAATGCCAGTTTGCCATAGACACTGAATTTGGATGCTTCATCCATGCTACTCTCTTGCTCCAACGCACTTAAATATATTGTTTTGGCTTCGGCAAATTTACCTCGATTATATTGGATATCTCCCAATCCCAAAAGAATAGTAAGTGCCTCGCGTTCACGTTCAGGCGTGCGATAGGGTTCACTGCGAAGAACTCCAATAAAACGCATTGAGTTCTCACTAAGTAACGTAAACAATTCATCAGCGTTGGCTGGTGTAGCTGGTTCTGGTTGGTACTCCGGAAGTGAGATTTTGCTTTCCAGCAAGTTATAAGTGTTTAAAGCATAAGTATAAGATAAACCTTCATGTAAAAAGAAATCCTCATCTTCGGGGTACTTGGCATTATAGCGATGAAGGTTATCAATAGCCAGCTTATAGTTCTTCACCAATTTACTGCGCTCTGCCAAGGTATTACAAAGTAACAGCCGAGTTTTCTCACTGTCTTTCTGCCATGCTGCCAATCCATCTCCATGAAGTTCAACAAATGATCCGAATTGATCCATATGCTGTTCATAAGCAAGCATTTTAGACTCATTAGTTGGATCTGCAAGAAACTCATTGTATAGCCTGATACTGCGCTTATCATAAGCATTTTTAATGACAGCTAACTGCGCTGTGATGTTCTTGTCTTTATTGGTGGAATACCAGAAAGAATCTTTCCCATAGTTATTAATAATGTTCAGATATATATCCTGCGTAATCAGATCGAAATCCTGCCCCTCCCGTAAATCACGCTTTGAAGCAGCATAAATATGCAGAATGGAATCTACTAAAGCGGGATTATCAAGTGCCATAGGACTCATGTTTATTTTTAACCACATGAAATCTACTGCTTGCAAAGAGGCTGACAGGTCAAACTTATTAGTGGCTGCTTTATCAAGCACGCGGCGGATTACTTCTTGATTAGAGTAGCCGGCGAACATATTTTGCAGTTCTTGAACACCCTTCGCTTTGTTGTTAAAATCCATGCCATCTAAAGCTATTAAGCAATATGCAATGTTATCCACAGCGTCATCCCGGTAATCCTGAACAAGGACAGGATCACTAATTTGCCCGCTTTCCACAGCATTCAGCAAAGCAAGAAAATCCGCCATAGCCAATTTAAGGTCTGCTTCTTCTGTAGAGTTAAGCCTTAACCATCCCCTTTGGTAAATTGCATCATACTTGTATTTACTGGTCGGTTTGTCGATAATCTCATTAAAGCAGTTTAAAGCTATCGCATAATACCTGGCAGGCTGGTCTGCATCTGTTGCCAGATAGTAATTCAAGATCCCCAGACGATAAAGTGTCTCATCATACAGAGGAGACTCCTTATAATTATCTATTACTTGTTGATAGGCATTAAGTGCTTCTGCAAAATCCGACTGCTGATAACGACTGGCATTATCCAAGGTTAATGCTGTGCTATTTAGCTCATAGAAACGGCTCTTACTGGCATCAATCTGCTGATGCTTCAATTGGCTGCTGATAAACCCGATGTTGTATAAAGCTGCGTCTAGTTCAAAAAAAGCAGGATCTATTTGCACAACCTTACGGTAGCTATCAAGTGCGATGGCAGGATTCTGGAGATCCACTGAATATTGCAATTCAGCCAGATTGTAATATAAGTCAGCATTTGAAATTAAAAAAGTGTCGTTAGGTTGCTCTATAGCTTGGAAATTTGGATTGGCGGCAATGAAAGTCTGAATGCGGGTGATTAGTTCCCGCTTTTCGCCTAAAATCTCTTCCTGTCGTTGCGCAAGTTGTTGTTCACTTAATTCACCTTGTTTGGCCAACCGTGCAACTTCCTTATTGTGTAAATTGCGGTATTCAAGTTGTAACTTAATAAAATCGAGGACAGTGTTGATTTCTCGAACATTTTGACGAATGGGTTCATCACGATCAGTGCTATTGGCAGTTAATACAATTTGAGTCTGAACTTTTGCCTGCAGGGATTGGCGCATTTGATCGGTAAAAACATCCTTGGTTTCTTCCGCAAAGAATTTTTCTAATTCGGCCATCTGAATATCAAAGTCTTTTTTATCCCGATTCAATTCATAGTACTCGGTTAATATTGCATTAAAAAGCTCTTCCTGAATATCATTGACGTGCTTCCGAGTTTCATTCAAATCGTTTTTGCGGATCATCAGATTGGTGCGTCTTTCCGAAAAATCTGCTCTCTGATTACGTAATTGTTGATTTATGCTGGCAAGCGATGGGTCGGCAATATCCATGTCCAATTCAGCAATTGCGTCATTGTAGAAATCAAGGTTTTTTTCGATATCATACAAGCGCTTCAATTCCATATCGCTGTAATCTTTGCCCACAACCGTAGGGTCTTGCGCAAGAAAACGTTCGTATTGAATCTGGAGTATGCGGTCCATTACTTCGATATTTTTTTGGTAGTTTACAGAAATAGCTTTTATTGCCTGCAATTTGGTATATCCTTCGGCAACAAAAGACTCGGTTGAGTTCTTCTTTGAGTAATATTCTGTAATATTGATCTTTAAAGAATCAAGCATCCCCATTTCTTCCTTGTGGAGAGCAACAATGGCATCTAAGTATATTATGCCCTTTAATGAAATCAATTCATTGTAAACATTGGTAAGATCAACTTTTATCCCTTCAACTTGTGCTAATATTTTTTTATGCTCCGACTGACTGGGATCACGGTAAAAGGCACTGAGATCAATATTCTGAATTTTTGCTAATACCGCTTTCTTATCTGGAAGAATTTTATCTGTGATTATGCCACGGTTTTGGTCGTAGCTGCCAAGGGTGGAAACAACACTTTCATACTCGCCATCATCAGCAGCCATATCTGCCCAGATATATAGGTAAGAGGGATAGTACCTGTCGATATTGAAATTCTCAAAAACTATCGCGCGAAGAAAGTCTTTGGCAGCCTTACGGTCGTTTGCTTGTAAGTATTGGACCATTTGCTGATACAGGACAACATTTAACATCTTTCTGGCGTCGTCATTCAATTGGGTTTTAAGCAGCGAGTTGAATGTGCTGATAGCACGTGTGTTCTCACCCATTCGAGCATAGAAATGCCCAAGCAAATAAAGAAAATCATTCTGATCCATGGCGTTAAACATACCGCTATACTGTGCAAGGGCTTGATCAGCCGCCTTAGGATCACGTTGCATCAACTCAGGTAGTGTGTCTATAAGAAAATCTTTAGCTAACTCCCTGATTTGTTGCTTTTCAGCAGCTATTTCCTTTAATAATTCTTCTTTAGAATACTCTTTTTCGTTCTGCGCAAAAACCGAGCTTATCACAGCCATCGTCATAACAACGAGTAGCACCACCTTTACTATCTTTTTCATAACCCCGCTCACTTATAATTGTTCCTTGTGCAACCTATAGTTTGCGTAATAACAAGGTTCAAAAAAGACTGTTACTTTTTCGAACCTTGTCATACAATCTATTAGGAAGTATGAATCCTAAACCTACACATCACAAACTACGGTTGCAATTGTGGTTAACCTATGGTTTTTTAAGTTCTTGTATCCACTTACGCAGATCGTCCATAGCTTGCTGGGCTTTCTGCCTTTCTTCTTTTAATGCCTTCAATTCAGTCAATAAATCCTGAACTTCGGGAGACAATTCTTTATAACCAGAACTGCCTTGGGTCACCAAACCGGGAGTTTGTAGCTGAGTTCCAGTTCCAACAGGAGGAACAACAACCACTTCTGTACCAGTTTCTGTGGGAGGAACTACTATCTCGCCTTCGGCATTAGTCCCAATTTCTACAACTTCAGACTCTTCGGTTAAACCGCTGTCTGCATAGCGGTTAAGATCTGGGCGGCGCTTAGCTTCGGCATATTTGTCAAACAAATAGGAAAGGCCAAACGCAATGCGAAGATTATCCTTGTAAGCAGTATCTTTGGCAAGGTCTTCCACCGCAGCTGCACCAAGCTTAAAGCCGAAATTCTTATAGCTGTATTTTACGCCAAAATTGAAGTCTTCTCCATCCCACTCACCTTGCAGAGCCAAATTATTAACAGGAGACATTTCCACCGATGTAAATAAGCCGGTGAACATGCGTGATCTGGGCACTTGGCCCACAAACCTGTTCGAGCCAAAACCAAGATTAAACATCCAAGGAATACCGATGAAGACAGCCTGCTTTGAGGCAACAGCATAAGGGGAATAGGGTTCGTAGCAGTCAGCATCCGGATGGGTGTAAAAGTCCTCGCCAGAAACTAGGTATTGGGTTCCATGTTTTGGCATCGGGGAAAGGATGTTATCCATTCCGACTGAAATTTGAGGAATCCTGAGGGTCTCCTCGATAATCTTTACTTTGGCGTTTAAAAAATACACCATTCCGTCCGCCTTGGTAACATCACCGGCAAATAAACCAAGCTCCACTCTGTCTAATATTCCAACACCTACCATTCCATAGGGAAAGACACCCTCTGAGTCATCTTTGGCATCCTGTGTCTGAGGAGCCGGTGCTGCTATATCCCTGTAGTAACCAACCAACATAAATTCTGCAGCCTTGTGCGGCAAAACGTATGCATCGGGCGTTCTCAGCATTCCCAAGGTTTGAAACGGTGCTGCCTGGACAGAGCTAAACATAGCTGCCAGTAGAATCGCGCATAAAATAACTTTTCTCATACTTCCCTCCACCTTTCGGTGTTCTTTCTAATCATGTTTCACAAATATCGTTGACATTTATTCCGTCAAGCTTTTTCTTGGCTCATGAATCAATACTCACTCCGCGAACTTTTCAAACTCGGCGAAAATGTCGCTGCCTCGCATCTGATAAGCTGCGGATACACAGTTGTTTGCCGAAATTATCGTAAACCTTGCGGGGAGATTGACCTAATTGTGGAAAAAGATCAACGCCTAATTTTTTGCGAGGTAAAAACTCGCTCTTCACACTCTATAACTGACGCACTGGCTTCTGTATCATACACCAAACAAAAAAGATTAACCAGAACCGCCTTAGAATATATTAACCAGTTCCCAATCTTTGCCAATCACCAATTTCAATTTGATGTGTTGGTTGTATTTTATTACCGATCAACCGAAAGTTTTTCGGTCCATCATCTTGAGAATGCTTTCCTACCAGTACTAAATGATTAATTATTAAGCAAGTTCGTATCAAAATCAGCGCCCACAAAGCGCATCCAATCTGGATTTGAGGCTTCCATGTCATCATTCTCAACATAAATCAACCGATAATTCCCGTTCATTTGAATGTCTATAAACATATATACAGGCTTCAGACCGGATGTATATTTCCAGATCTGGTAGTCTTTACGAACAAAGCGGCTTTCATCTGAACTGGTTTCTCTTTGAATGTCGTCAGCAGCACCATTTCGGATATATATTCTTCCCATGTCTGATGTCCATCCTGCTTTTTGGTGCCCAAAAAATTTATTGGTATAGTCAACTCGTTCCTGTATCAGCTTAACCGCATCTGGCACACTCCGTTTGCTTGTTGCTGCAAGGTTTTTCCAGAACTGCGTTCCATATCGGCACTTTTTGGCATAACTTGCATCCTTCCAATCGTTTGGCAGCTTGCTACCAAGAAAGTAACGCATCAATTGATACTCCTCTTCAGGATTGTTGAACAGAAAGAATCGCTCTTCCGGCTCACTGTAGAGAACAAACTCAAAATCACGCTCTTCGCTTGTCTCATCAGTTTGCATAAAAATCGTCCCTGTGTATTTACCTGGCTTTAAATTCTCCAGAGGTATCTTTAGGCTCAAGCTTTCAGTGGTCCCTTTGGGCACAAAATCCATATATTCATCCATCACCATCAGCGAATCCTTCACCAATGATAGGTTTAATAGGGTCTTAGTACCCACCAATTTGCTATAACATTCCAAATAGAGATACGCAAAATCGGAGTTGTCCTTGTTAATCAGAATAGATGGTTCGCTGCGATACAGTACGTTTTTCCGCTGAAATTTCGGCAAATATTGCAAGCTGTCCGGCCGCACCTCACTGTTCAACTCCAGATCACTCATCAAAGCATTTGATGGTAGTTTATCCACCTGAAAATGCCAGGAAAATTTGGCTTCAGAATTTGGATCGGTGGCAGTAAACAGAATATTGTAACTATCATGGGCAAAGAGAAAACTCAGTCTGTTTAGGTAAGATTTGCTACTCTTGTCTGTATCTGCTTTGTTCCGAATCCCAATATTATCTGTTATGTTCTGCTCTATAACCAAACTATCAGCAGCAAAAAGCTGCACCGAAACATTCAACTCTGCGTAGTAACCACCGCTTTGGGCAATAAAGATAAGACTACGATAGGGAACCTGATAATCCATGAGGAGAACAGTGTTACCTTTGTTATCCAGAAATCTGTTATAATCCAGATACATGTTTATGCTTCCTACTGCAAAAAGTCCGCTACCTGCAATTAGTAGCAGAGGAATGAGAACGAGCTTAAAACTCTTCATCTTTGTTGATAAGAATGTATTGACCATAACCTTGCGTATCGGCAAACAAAAACTGCCGATCCTCCTTATAATAACTCCAAATAATCTTTGGATATTTTGAATCATCCGAGAAAAAATCGGTTGAGATATCATCAGGGTCTCCATACTTTATGTATATTCTACCTCTGTCCGAAGCCCAACCCTTCAATTTTTTATGAATGGTAAATTTCTCATCGGCTATCAAGACCCTTCGGTAAAATTGTTCTCGGTTTTCGTTGCGAACTGTTTCCGGGCTAGGATCATTAGCTTCCCAAAACTTTTCTATAGCATCCGCATACTTTGCTTTGGGAAGTTTCCGCAGTATTTGCCAGTCATTTTGAGTGGCAACATAGCGCAACTGTGCAATCTGATCTTCTGGTGTATAGCTCATTGAATATGAATACCAGGGAGAAAACAAAAAAGGCTCAAGGACATAATGAACATTCTTTTCATAAAAAACGAAGTTGGTTTTATTGATGGCTTCAGGTGGTAAATATGGCTTTAAATCAAGCACAATCGGGCTTTGTGGGTTGTTTATGGTGATGATCTGTTTGTCAATTTTCACTCTGATACTATCCAAAGCCAAAGAATATTGTTGATGCCAGATCAGTTCTTCAAGATCCAACCCCGTTAGTTTGTTGGGAATAAATTCCACTCCCTCACGTTTTGCGATAACCCAATTCATCCCAATCTCAGTCATCTTGGCACCAATATCAAAGCTGCGTCTAAATTCACGTTTATCGCCTACAGCTTTATTCCTCATTTGAAACTGCACTTTATAGGTTCCCTTGGGCAGGGCTTGATTGAATTGGGCAACAATCCCCGTATCGGCAAGCCAATCCCGTTTAGGAACTAAAACCTGCTTGGTAAATTGTCCCACTTGCTTCTTATGTGAATTATAAATTTGGGCAGAAAGTTGATAATCGGTAAGGTCTTGTCCCTTTTTATAGATCATGGCGTTATAGGGAATCACCAGCCAAAAATTAACTCCGTTATCATACTGCTCATAGAATATCTCTTGAGAAAAGGCACTTGATGCCAGGAAAAACAGCAGGGCTAATAAACTAAGCGTTTTTGCCATTTGTGACAATCCTTATCTGAAAATCAATCCGCTCCTTTTCCATCCAGCTTATAAAATCATTCCCCGGGAAAAAAGTGTGCCGAGATTCCAGTTGATAGTAGTTCAAATCTTCGGTTTGAAGTTGAGTTATTAGCTTAAAATTGCCTTGGTTGTTTTTGACAGCATTTCCAATCACGTTCAGATAACCTTTATTAAGTTGTTCGTGGTTCAATATTACTTTTATCTCACCTTTTAGCAACTTTGCAATATCTTCAAACGCAATTACAGACTGAGGTAAAACTCGCAAAACACCGTCTTCGTTACCACTAAAATTAGATTTATTGCCAACTATATAGTAAACCTTTCCAATGGCCAAAACAGGATAATATTGCAGAAAATCCTTGTTAAATAGCGGAACCTCAAACTTTCCATTCAAGTCCTCCATTTCCACAAAAGCTATTGGGTTTCCACGATTGTCCTTTTTCTTGGATACACCACTAACAATTCCAGCTATCATAAGTTCGCCATCGGTTTTGGTTTTGCCGGTTAATGAATTTGCATTACTGAAGTGCTTTATCAAGCTTTTGTATTCAAACAGTGGATGGCCGCTCATATAGAATCCCAGAACATCCTTTTCCCTTTCCAATTGATGCAAATATGTCCATGGTTCGATAGGAGGAAGCGGCGGATAATAATCTGCATCATCTGCATCGTCACTAATCAAATCAAACAAAGAAGTTTGTCCTTTCTTTTTATCCATTTGTTCTCCGCTGCTAAACTGCAATGCTTGTTCAATCACTTCCCATTTCTGAGCCCTGGTTCCTTCCAATTCGTCCATTGCTCCGGAAGCAATCAGACTTTCTAATACTGTTTTATTTACGCTGCTGCTATCCAGCCTACTGCAAAATGCAAAGATGTTAGTATATGATCCCCCCATTTTTCTATCTTCTATTATTGAGCGCATGGCTGCTTCTCCCAAGTTTTTTATAGCCCTCAAACCAAAGAGCACTTCCTTGCCATGCACACTAAATTCACTTTCACTGCGGTTCAGATTTGGGGGAATAATCTTTATCCCCATAGCTTTACAAACTTCAATTTTATTGGGAACTGCCGAGGGATCATCTTCCAATGAAAGCAATGCAGCCATGAATTCCACCGGATAATATGCCTTTAGAAAAGCCGTTTGATAGGCAACCAATGCATAACAGGTAGCGTGGCTTTTGTTAAAAGCATATTCTGCAAAACGCAACCAATCCGACCAGATTTTATCTATGGTAGATTCTGGAACATTATTGGCTTTGGCACCATCAATAATCTTTTGTTGATACTGCATCATCAAATCGGTTTTCTTTTTTCCCATTGCTTTACGCAGCATGTCTGCTTCACCACGGGTCAATCCACCCAATTCGCGCGAAATCTGCATCACCTGTTCCTGGTAGACCGTAACCCCATAGGTCTCTTTTAAAGTGTTTTCCACCAGAGGGTGATCATATACAACCTTTTCCCTGCCATGTTTGCGGGCAATGTAGCTATCTATAAATTGCATTGGCCCTGGTCTGTAAAGGGCTACCATGGCTATCAGGTCTTCAAACATATTGGGCTTCAATTCCATCAGATACTTACGCATCCCATCCGATTCAAACTGAAATACGCCATCCGTTTCGCCCTTGCTGAGCAAGGCAAACACCTTTTTATCGGTTAGGTCTATCTTATTGATATCAAGGTCCACATTTTGAGATTGTCGCACCAAATCAATAGTTTTTTGAATCAACGTGAGCGTTTTTAAACCTAATATATCCATTTTTAGCAGTTTAAGATCGTCCAGCCATTTTCCTTCATATTGCACCAAATTAACTTTTTCACCGTCTTTTTGAATGCTGCAAGCCAATGGCACATAGTCTGTTAGGTCTCCTGGAGCAATAACCACACCGGCAGCATGGATCCCTGTTTGCCTCACTAATCCTTCCAAAACCTTCGAATGAGTATAAATGCTTTGATACAAGTCGTTTCCCTCTATCATTGCAGCAAATTCCGGATATTGCTTATAAGCCTCTTCAAGGCTTTTTACCATGCCTGGAATGGTTTTTGTTATGGCATTAGCTTCTGATGCAGGAACACTTAGCACTCTTGCCACATCCTTGATTACCGATTTTGCCCCTAGAGTGCTAAAAGTGATTATCTGCGTAACGCTTTCACGTCCAAAACGTTGCACAATGTAATCAATCACTTTCCCTCTACCTTGCGCACAGAAATCTATATCGATATCAGGCATGCTAATTCTATCCGGATTTAGGAAACGCTCAAAGAGAAGACCATATTTCAGCGGATCAATTAACGTAATATCAAGCAGATAGGCTATAATACTACCGGCTGCAGAGCCGCGACCCGGGCCAACCGGAACACCAAGTTTGCGAGAACTATCTATGATGTCCTTCACTACCAGGAAATAGCCATTAAATCCCATCCGGTCAATAACTTCCAGTTCAAACTCAATTCTTTCTTTCACTTCGTCTGTTAACTGGGGATATTTCCCAGAAGCTTTTTCATAGCACAAATAACGAAGATAATCTCCCATAGTTGCAAATTCTGGAGGGGTTTCCACTTGGGGTAGCAAAAAATCTTCATACTGCATTTTCAGGTCTATCTGATCTGCTATTTTTAAGGTGTTCTCATAGGCTTCGGGGATTTCCGGATAGATGTTTTGCATTTCCTGAGGGGATTTAAAGTAAAGCTGAGTAGTAGGATAACGCATGCGACCCGGATCGTTCAACAGTTTTCCGGTTTGAATGCACAGCAATATATCATGCGCTTCGTGGTCGCTTTGATGTAAATAGTGACAGTCATTGGTAAGAACCAGGTTAATATCCAGCTCTTTGGCAAGTTCAATTAGACGGGGCATAGAAGTCTTTTCGCTCTCCAGCCCATGATCTTGAATTTCAATGTAATAGTTTTCCTTAAAGAGTTCTTTATACCACAACGCAGCTTCACGTGCCTGTTTTAGCCTGTCATTTAAAATAAGTGAGGGAATTTCTCCTTTCACGCAGGCAGACAGACAGATTAAACCCTCATAGTATTGTTCCAATAACGCCTTGGAAATGCGGGGTTTATAATAAAATCCTTTAGTGTAAGAATAGGAAGACAGCTTCATCAAGTTGTTATAACCAACCACATTTTTG
This sequence comes from Cloacimonetes bacterium UBA6081, assembly GCA_002428685.1. Classification (GTDB taxonomy): domain Bacteria; phylum Cloacimonadota; class Cloacimonadia; order Cloacimonadales; family Cloacimonadaceae; genus Cloacimonas. The sequence continues at coordinate 20,240 of DIXL01000084.1, forward strand.
GCCAGCAATATCAGGTGGTGACGTGAATCGTTTTTACTTTGATCACTCTCCAAATCACCACCGATTATATAGGCTTCAATCCCAATTATCGGCTTTATTCCTGCAGCTATTGCAGAAGTGTAGAAGTCTATGGCACCAAACAAGTTACCATGGTCAGTGATAGCCACAGCCGGCATACCATACTCTTTTGCCAAGTCAATCATCCTATCAACTCTGCAGGCACCGTCTAACAAACTGTATTGTGTGTGGTTATGCAAATGCACAAAAGACATCTTCATTCTCCAAATATTCCTGCAAGCAAGCAAAAATTAGCTACCCAATTCTGTCAAAGAATATCTTGGAAATCTATAAATTGGCTGGTTGAGTTGCCTTTATCAACAAAAAATATTGACAGTTTTTGCCCCTCTCCAGAGGCTGAAAAAAACAATAAATAAACTGATAATGGAGGAGAAATGAGTTATCGTGTGCTCGCGATAAACCCCGGTTCCACATCTACTAAGATAGCCGTTTTTGATGGCAACACCCCAGTTTTTGAAAAAACTTTACGTCACGACCCCGCAGAATTGGACAAATTCGGCGGCATTATTGAGCAATATGACTTTCGTAAGATCCTGGTGATGGAAGCCATGGAAGAGAACAATGTTCATCCCGACAGCCTTCATGCCGTGGTTGGTCGCGGAGGATTGGTGCGTCCCGTAAATGGTGGCACCTGGAAAATATGCGAAAATATGCTACGGGATTTGAAAGATCCTGCTTTGTGGGGACGCATTCATGCTTCCAATCTTGGGGCATTTATTGCCAAAGCGATTGCCGATCCGCTGAATATCCCCTGTTACATTGTCGATCCCGTGGTGGTGGATGAATTTGATGATATCGCCCGCATCTCGGGAATTCCGGAAATTGAACGTAAAAGTCTGTTACATGCCTTGAATATACGTTATATAGCCCGTTTACTTGCAGCCAAACTTGGCAAGGACATTGCTCATGCCAATTTAATCGGAGTTCACATGGGAGGTGGAATTTCTGTGGCAGCCATTAAAAACGGTAGAATCGTAGATGTAAATAATGCTCTGTTGGGAATGGGACCTTTTTCTCCTCAACGTGCCGGAGCCCTACCTATTGGAGACCTATTGGATATGGCCTATTCCGGAAAATGGACAAAGAAAGAACTTAGCAACTATCTTACCAAAACAGCGGGACTTATGGCATATCTTGGCACAGATAGCGGGATCGAAATTAATAAACGCATCGAAGCCGGAGATGAGTATGCCAAAAACATTCAGGACGCTATGTGCTATCAAGTAGCCAAAGAGATTGGAGCTTGTGCCACAGTGCTTTGCGGAAAAGTGGACGGCATTTACCTAAGCGGAGGCTTGGTTTACAATTCTCACATTGTGGATGCTATAAAGGAAAGAACCAAATTTATCGCTCCCATGCATCTCTACCCAGGAGAAAAGGAAATGGAAGCCCTTTGCCAAGGTGGAGAACGTGTTTTAAGCGGACAGGAAGCAGCTCAGGACTACTCCTATTGAAAAACTGGCTGTTGTTTATCCTGCTGTTTGGCTTTGCAGCCCTAAAAGCTGAAAGCTGGACAGTGCTGGTCTATATGGCTGCCGATAATAATCTGGCACAAATGGGCAAACTGGATATAAATACTATGGAAAGCGCTAGTCAGCCTGCAGGATTAAATTTGATCGTGCAGGCAGATTTCCCCGAAGGAGCAGCGCGTTACAAAATCCAACCGGACAATTCCACTAACATCACCTCGCCCGTTTTAACTGATTTAGGTGCCATTGATAGCGGAAATCCCCAAACCCTGAATAGTTTTATTAAATGGGGTTTTAACAGATATCCCAGCCAAAGAAAAATGCTGGTAATCTGGTCGCACGGGGATAGCTGGTATAAAAAGGACGACGGCAAATGGATTTGCCCCGATGATGGTGCGGAAAACCTGATGAGCATCGCCAATGGGGATTTGAAGATTGCCTTTGCAGGAACGCCTAAGCTGAATATTCTGCTGTTTGATGCTTGCAGTATGCAATCCATTGAAGTAATACAGGAAGTGGCAGAATACGCGGATTATGTGATCGGTTCGGAAGAACTGGTGCCTGTTTACGGCTTCCCGTATGAAACCATGATTCCGCTGTTCTCTGAAAACATAGAGCTTATCCTCACACAAATTCCTGAGCTTTATGTGCAGTCTTATCTCCCCGGAGCGGGAATAAACCCGGGAGAGCAATTGTGGACTACCACTTGCTCGGTGATTGACACAGCATTAATGCTTAGCTTTCACGATATCTTTATCCCGGCTTTGCATTATTTTTGGCCTGTGGCAGAAAGCATTATGCCCATACGGCAAAAGTGCTATGAAATGAATACCGGCCTGGCGGATGTGGATATAAAACAGTTTATTATGCTGCTAAGGGAAATGGATCCCAATGCAGTTCACCTTAGCTCTCTACAATACATTTGGACTAATATGGTGGTTAGTTCGGCTTTTACCTCACCAGACACTTCTGTTGAGAACATTGGCACTGCAGCCCTGTGGTTTCCGGATTCACGCTATAACTTTAGTAACGGCTGGCAACGCTACCAGAAGCTAAAGTTTGCCGATACCGAGTGGCTAACGCTAATCAATATGATGTTGATTGATGATATTCCCCCTGACAAGCCTAGCCTGCAATCGCAATCTATTATTTATTCCACCTTATATTTGCATATTCAGCCCCCTGCTGATCCTGACTGGGTTTACTATCGATTGAAGCTTACAGGTAGTGGACACATTGAGGATTTTTGTCCGGGATCCCTCTGGGCAGATAGCTTTCTGATACAGATTTCAATATCCGGGGCAGGTAGCTATCAGCTTTGGGCTATAGACCGCAGTGAAAATTTCAGCGAAGCTATAACCGGAAGCTATGATTGGACCGAACCCCAAGTGTCGATGTTCCTTAGCCCCAATCCAGTAAGGGGAAAAGACCTTGCTACTCTTTACTGGTGGACTGATGCAAATATTTCAGGCCAGGCCAGGCTGGAGATATACAATTTGAAAGGGCAAATGGTTATCAAAAAGCAACTCGGCGAAGTGATAACCGGAGAAAACAGATATTTGCTTTCGGCTGAAAGTAAATTCCACTCTTTACCAGCCGGTAGATACTTTCTCAGGTTAAAGCTTGGCAGTAAGTATTTGAGCTCTAAACTGACTATCCTATACTAAAATAGAGGCTTAAATTGGTGTGGATAACTTGTGGATAACTTTTGTGGACAAACTGCAACAAAACACAACTGCCATAGATATCAACGCCTTAGAGAAAACCACTTATCCACAATATATGTGGATAAGTATGTAGATTGTTGAGGAATGGGTGATTAGAGATTATGCTGATTTTGGTGGAAAAGTGGAAAGGTGGAAAGGTGGAAAGGTGGAAAAGTGAAACAGGTTTTGTTAGATAGGGGCAGTGTTGTCCATAAAGTCCACTCTGTCCATAAAGTCCACTTTGTCTATATAGCCTACTCTGTCCCCACCCCAAAAAAAGGAGAACTTTATGTTCCCTCCCCTAAGTAAAGAACACCTGCATTATCTTGCCAAACTGAAACAGAAAAAATACCGCAATGCAGAAAACCTGGTTATTGTGGAAGGCAGAAGAACAATTGAACAGCTTGGCTCCTGGAGAATAAAACCACGCGAATTGTTCTTTGTGGATAACACTACAACCCCGTCATCAGGTTTAAGTTATCAGGTTAGCCCTGCGATTATGGCTCGAATTTGTGATAGTGAACATCCTCCCTCAATTGCAGGACTCTTCCCCTTGCCAAGCCCAAGAAAAGTAGAATTCCAAACGGCTTTTTACCTTGAGGATATTAGCGACCCGGGAAATATGGGCACCATATTTCGTAGTGCAGCAGCTTTTGGAGTTCAAACTCTTATCTTGTCGCCAAATTGCTGTGAAGTCGGTTCTCCCAAGGTAATCCGCTCTTCTTTGGGGGCAGTTTATAAAGTTCCCTACCAGATTTGCGATGTCTTGGCTCTGCAAAAGTTGGATGCCTCAATTTATATTTTGGATATGCAGGGCAGACAACAGCTAAATAGCATTGTAATTGCCCCAAAACCTCTCATAATAGCCCTTGGCAGTGAAGCACATGGACTTAGCCCCGAGCTTAGAAACATCGCATCCGGAACCATCAACATCCCTATTACCAAAGACATGGAATCACTAAATGTCGCCATCAGCTTTAGCATTGCAGCATACGAATTATACAAAAAAAGCCCTGAATTACGAAAATGAGTAATTGACAAAAAGAGCCTTATGCAGGTCTTGGTAACATGCCAAAATGTCCACTCATAGGAGCAAGAGAATTGTGAATATAATTAACCAGAAAACAGGATGGATCGAAGTGATTTGTGGAAGCATGTTCAGCGGAAAAACCGAGGAACTTATCCGCCGGATCCGCAGAGCCGAATATGCCAAGCAGAAAGTTTTAGTCTTCAAACCTGCCATAGACGACCGCTATGATGCCAACAACATCGTTTCGCATTCTCAAATGCAGGCACCTTCCGTTCCCATAAATAACCCCAGCGAAATCTACAGCTACCTGCAGGATGACATCAAAATTATCGCCATCGACGAAGCGCAATTTTTTGATGAATCCATTGTTGGCATCTGCAACGACCTTGCAGATCAGGGTTACAGGGTTATTGTGGCAGGCCTTGATCAGGATTACAAAGGCGAACCTTTTGCCAGCATGCCGCAATTGCTTGCTGTAGCAGAATATGTAACCAAAAACCTGGCTATATGCATGATTTGCGGAAATCCTGCCAATAGAACGCAGCGGACAATTCATCAAGACGAGCAGATTTTGGTTGGTTCCACAGAAGCCTATGAAGCACGTTGCCGCAACTGTCATGAGGTTTTGGATTGATTTACTCCACTTCTCTCAGCGGATCAATTTTATTCTTTATCGTTAGAGTCATTCAGGTTTACAATTATCTGATTCTGGCCAGAGTTCTGGCTTCCTGGATAGTGCGCGATCCCAACAATCAGATTTATCATTTTTTATTTAGTATCACCGAGCCTGTTTTGGGTCCCATTCGCAGGATTATGCCTTCCATGGGCTTGGATTTATCACCTATTATAGCTTACTTTTTACTAAATCTGCTGGCGCAGATGGTGCAATCACTAATTTAAAGCGGGAGGAGATAATGCCCCTATTTCCCTTGGATATCAGACATCAGGAATTTTCCGGACAGATGTTCGGTTACAGCAAAAAGGAAGTTCGTGCCTTTTTGGAACAAGTAGCCTCCGAAGTAGAAGAATTTCAGAAACAACAGGAAAAAGAGCTGGCCCGGCGAGCACAAATGCAATACGAAGTAAAGCAGGAAGCCCTGCAAGCCGGAAGTGCTGTAGAGGATTTGAAACGCCGTGAAGAGCTTATCAGCCGAACTCTGGTTTTTGCCGAAAAAACCAAAGCCGATATTGTGGCTAACGCCCGCAAAGAAGCGGAAAACATTATACATGAGTCCGAACTGAAAGCCAAGCGCGCCATTCACGAAGCAAAACAATACCTCAGCGTGCTGGAACATCAGTATCTGCAGCTAAAGGAACAAAAACGCCAATTCCTGCTGCAGTTCCGCGTGGAGCTTCAAACCTTTCAAGATCGCATTGGCAAAGACCCCTTGCTTAGCAAAGACAGCGAATTGATGCTGGATACTGAATTCCGCCAAATCAAAGAAGAAATTGTCCCAAAACCAGAAACGAAAGAAACCCCGCAACCTAAAGGATGATATGAGTTCTTACACCGAAACCGCTGCCTGGCTGAAACAAAAACTACCTCAACAACCCTTGGTAGCTGTAATTTTGGGAACTGGCCTCAGCGATATGGCAGAATCCTTTCCCATCCTGTTTCAGATACCCTATAGCGCAATTCCCGGCTTTGTTACCAGCACTGCTCCCTCGCATAAGGGTAATCTCATTTTATGCGAGATAAATGGGCAACCGGTATTGTTTTTACAGGGACGTTTTCACTTTTATGAGGGCTACTCTATGAGCGATGTGGTTTTCCCCACCCGCGTTTTAGCAGGCTTGGGAATAAAGGCACTGTTTGTTACAAATGCTGCCGGAAGTTTAAGGCAACATCTAACCCCTGGGGCAATTGTGCAGCTAACTGACCATATCAATTTTATGGGAACAAATCCCCTGATCGGGCATAATGACGATATCCTGGGCGAGCGTTTTCCCAGCATGAATAATCCCTACGACCCCGAGTTTTGCAGGATATGCGACGAAATTGCCTCTAACAAAGGAATTGAGACCTATAAAGGTATATATCTAGCCGTTACCGGTCCCAGCCTGGAAACAAAAGCCGAGTGTGCAGCTTTTGCCGCTCTGGGAGCTGATTTGGTTGGAATGTCCACAGTTCCGGAAGTAATTGCAGCTCGTCATGCAGACTTACGGGTGTGCGCCTATTCTATTGTAACCAATTATAGCAACCTGTTTCATGAGCAGGCCCACAGCCAGGAAGAGATTAGACACCATGCTTCCCTTTCGGGCACTAACCTAAAAAACATCATTGCCGATTTTATTCCCCAGGCTGTGAAGCTTTTTTTGTTGACATGAGTTGCGGGATTAGATTAATTGGTTATTCTTACTTTTTGAGACCAGAATTTTAAGGGAGACTGACATGGCAGTTAAAAAACTATCGGCTGAGAAGCTGAAACATTACGAAGATATTATTCGCACCGAACTGCGTGAAAGTGTGGCTTATATTGAAAATATTAACAAAGAACAAAGCGTTGGTGCCCGCGAAAGCAGCGGCGACCTTTCCAGCTATGCTTATCATCAAGCCGATCAGGGTTCCGATACAAACCTGATGGAGCAAACCGTTATGATGATGGAAGGTGAACGAGAGAAAATTCGCCTGCTTAATGATGCCATGCGCCGTATTGCAGATGGCAGCTATGGTATTTGTGAAATGTGCGGTGAATATATTCAGGACACCCGTTTGGAAGTAATTCCCTATGCCACATATTGTGTTAGCTGCAAAGAGAAAAGCGAAGATAAAAAAAGGCGGCAAAGGCGTTGAGCAAAGCCAATCCATCCCTAAAAACCGCCCCAGCCTATCTAATTATGCTATTCTTGCTGGTGCTGGACCAATTGACCAAAACCCTGGTTAGATTGAATATGGAGTTGCATCAAAGTATCCCTCTGCTAAAAGATTGGTTTGCCGATACCTTTATGCTGATCTATGTTCAAAACCCCGGAGCAGCCTTTTCTCTGGGACTTGGCAGCGACACTATAAACCGGATTTTCTTTATCTCGGTTACCATTCTTGCCGTAGCTTTTATTATTTACTTGCTTTCCCAAGCCGTTCACCGCATCCAGGTGATCGCTTTTGGTTGTGTACTGGGCGGTGCTTTGGGCAATTTGATAGACCGCATTATGTTTGGCCCCGTTACAGATTTCTTTTCTGTGGATTTTCCGGATTTTATCATGGAGCGTTTCCCCATTTTTAATGTGGCGGATAGCTCAATATTTATTGGCGTGTGTTTACTGATTGTGGATATGCTGTTTATAAAAGATCAGCCTGCTCCAACCAGCGAACCAGATGTAACCCTAAATGAGATTAACCCCAAGGAGCTATAAATGAAAGGCTTTCTTTTAACATTATTTGCAGTTGTCCTTTTTACCGGATTGGCTGCTCAGCCCCTGCTGACTTCTTACCAGGTTCAATATACCGAAGATATGACCCCCAGCGGAGGGGTATCTTCCTATAACGGACAAACCGTAATTGTGGAAGGCATTGTGGTAGCTGAAAAATACTACACTACTTCCAGCACAAGTAACTATGGCTTTTATCTTAGTGATGATGTAGCAGGTCCATTTTCCGGACTCTTTGTTTTTACCAATCAATATCATCCCGCCCGTGGCGACAGAGTTAAAGCCTACGGAACCGTAACCGAATTCAACAACCTTACCGAGCTTTTCTCTATTTCCAATGTGGAAGTGCTTAGCCAGGGCAACCCTCTTCCGGCTCCTATGATTTTAAATACCGGCCAATTAATTGCTGCTGATGCCGAAAAATGGGAAGGCGTGTTTGCCAGAGTGGAAAATGTTACTATCACATCAGCTCCCTCTGCTTCTTACGGAGAGTTCATGGTGAATGACAGTTCCGGTGCTTGTCAAATTGACGACCAGTGCTATCCCCGTGGCTATGTATGGTCAGGAATAAATGTTGGTGATACCTGGGTTCGCATTCAAGGTGTGGTAGATTATGGATTTGGCTATTACGGGCTCAATCCCCGCGACAGTGCTGACATGATTAAAACTGAAAGCCTGGCAAACAGCCAGATTCAGATTGAAACTACCAACAGCACGATCAATACTCAGACTTCAGTAAATGTCCTTACCACAAAAGTGAAACCGGATTGGGGAGTGCAAAGTTATGATTTTAGCTTTACGATTGACCCTTCTTTGGTTCTCTTCAAGGGGCTTGACATCGCTGGAACCATTACCACCGAAATGCCTACTTACACCATTTCTCCAAGCGGTGCCATTATCACCTGTTCTGTTGCTCCTCAGGGAGGCATCATCTCTAATGAAGATGCAATATTGATCAAGCTGTTGTTCGAGCCTATCGCTTATGGAGAAGCTGCCATAGACCTTACAGAATTCTTCTACAATGACGAGCAGATTAACAATCTAAACGACGGCCAGCTGATTACCAAAATCCAAAGCAAAATCGCCTACCTGAACATTGGTAAAGCCGGAGATAAAAAGAATATCTTCAATCCCTACCTAAACGAAAAACTAATAATTACTTACGGTGTAAAAACCGGTTATCTGGCCAAAGCAGTAGTTCGGATTTACGATGCTCAGGGCAGGCTTGTTTACACACCTGTGCATACCAATGTTACATCCTCCACCGGTATCCAGTCCTTCAATTGGGACGGCCGTGATTCCGCCATGAATTTATTACCCGTAGGCATGTATTACTGCCATCTGGAAGTTAGCGACCGCAGCACCGGCGACACCGAACGCACGGTTCAGCCTATTGTAATTAAATCCACCCTGAAATGAGGTTCACCATGAAAAAGATATTAATAATCACCATCATCATTATCCAATCCGCTTTGCTGCTGGCTGTTTATGACGACTATCAGCCTTCTGCCGTGGCACGTGGAATGGGTGGAGCTTTTACCGCTGTTGCCAACGATGCCAATGCTTTGTTTTACAATCCTGCCGGTCTTAGCAGTGCCACCTTTGGAGTGAAATTTGGTTTCGCCAATCTAAATGGTCAGGAATACAGTGAATACAAAACCGCTGCCTTGGGCTATAAACTTCCTAAGAAACTGGGAACCCTGGCTGTGGGAGCTCGCATGATGGATGTTGATTTTGAAGACACCAGCTTGATGAGCGAGCAAATTTGGAGCTTGGGGCATGGCATCATCCTGCTGAAAGACATTCACTCTGAAATCAGCCTTGGTTACACCGGAAACTTCTACAACCTCTCTATGGATGGGGAAAAGGACGACAGTGCCATAGGCCTGGATTTGGGTATTGTAGCCTTGCTACAGGGCAGAACCAAATTTGCCTTTGCAGTTACAAATATCAACAAAGCCAAAATGGGTAATGAAAATCAGATTGATTTGCCCAACAAACTGGCTTTGGGCATTGCCTACACCCCTTATGACATGGTAACCACCAGCATCGAACTGAAAAAGGATTTTGGCAACGAAACCGAATTTATGGGCGGCGTGGAAGCCAGACCTTTTGAGCCGCTTGCAATTCGTTTTGGCGTGCATCAAAATCCGGCTACCTATAACGCTGGTGCAAGCTTTTACATCAGGAACCTGGAAATTGATTATGCTTTCTCCTATCACGCCGTTCTACCAGCCACACACTATTTTAATCTTGGCTATAACTTTAAATAAAGGACTTTAGCATGGCAAGTGCATTTAACCGTTTCATCCCTGCCTTTATCCCGTTGGTGTTTGAGCTGGTGCGCCAGTTCAAGCGCGACAACAATCACAATTCCAATATAAAGAAAACCGATAAAATTGCTGAAAAAATGGGTAATTTTGAACACCTGATGGTTCGCTTGGAAAAGAAAGTGCAACTAAATCGGGACGTTTACAACAAAAGCTTTAACCAGTTGCGACTGTGGCTTTTTTTGAACACTGCCCTGCTGATTGCCATTGTCGTAAAGCTGTTTTTCTACTAAGCACATAAGTATTATTATAAAAGCGGCTCACAGATTTCACTGATTGCACAGTTTAAGTTTAGGTAAATCTGTGCAATCTGTGAAATCTGTGAGCCACTTGCAAAACTCGGCGTCTTCGGTGGTTGAATTTTAATCCGTGTTGATCCGTCCAATCCGTCAAATCCGTGTTCCTATTAAAATCAATCAGCAAAATCTGCTTGCCAATTGCAATATCCTACTTATACTGTACGTATTACGAAATAACCTAGGAGAAAATAAAATGGCTAAGTTAAAGTTACACGGAAATCCCATCAACACAAATTCCAGCCTGCCTGAAATTGGCAGTCAAGCCCCAGATTTCAACCTCACTTCTGCCGATTTGCAGGATCATACTCTGTCTGAATATGCGGGTAAAAAGCTATTGCTGAATATATTTCCCTCCATAGATACCCCGGTTTGCGCTACGAGCGTTCGTAAGTTTAACGCCGAAGCTGCCAACCTAACTAATATTCAAGTCCTCTGTATCTCGCGCGATCTGCCTTTTGCCCTGGCACGCTTTTGCGGTGCAGAAGGCATTGATAAAGTGCAAACCCTTTCTGAACTTCGCAACCGGAGCTTTGCCCAGAACTATGGCCTGGAGATTATTGATGGCCCTATGGCAGGACTTTTAGCCCGGGCAGTTGTGATCATTGACGAAAACGGTTTGATTGTTTACACTCAGTTGGTGGATGATATTGTGCACGAACCGGATTACGAAGCAGCTCTTAAAGCTTTGATGGGCAATTAGCTGTAGCATAGCTTGCCTATGCTGTTGGGAATGCGGGATGCCGATCCTTCATCTCTCGCAACCAAACTACTTGCCTTTAGTCAGTTGACAGTTATCTTATCTATAGGTTTACAAATATTCCAAATGGTTAAACCAAAAGGACTTAATATCATGAAAAAACTTATGTTTATACTGGCCGTAGCCTTTCTGGCTGTGCAATTACAGGCAAAACTGATGGTTCAGCTCGGAGCAGGCATCGATCTGGCAGGCAAACAAACCTTTTCCAACGAAACTTTCGGTTCCGATAGCGACGTGAATACGGGCGTCTCACTATTTGGCGAATTGCTTTCCGCCGGCGAGTTTTTAACCGGCGAAATGCTTTTCGGGCTTGGCATGGAATATCAGGTTCCTCGTGAACTGAAAAACCTTAGCCCCGATGCGCACAAACGCCAGTATTCTTATCTGCCGGTTTACGCCACTTTAAAGTATGTCCTCTTGCCGGTTGGCATCACACCCGAAGCACAAGTGCAATTTGGCTACAACTTTCTGGTCAGTGAAAAGAACTTTGAACTGGACGCCAGCAACAATTTTACCGCTAATGGTGGTTTTTATTGGGCTATGGGAGCCGGAGTGGATTTTAAACCCTTTTTGGTGCAACTTCTGTATAAAAGCATGCAAAGCAGCTTTGAATGGAACGACGTAAGTGCCAGTGTTCAGGGTATGGAATCCAACAACGTCCAGTCCCAACTTAGCCTTCAGGTTGGGGTTCGTTTATAGCCCCAAATCCCCTCTGTTTGTGTGGAGTCGTTTCTGCCTGAGCCAGTTACAAAGTGATCTCCAATTTCCTGGCAGAAAGGACTACACGCAACAAGTAAAAACCCTGTAAGGGTGAAATTCTATAGCCTGGGGTGCACGAAACCCTGTAAGGGTGAAATTCTATAGCCTGGGGTACACGAAACCCTGTAAGGGTGAAATTCTATAGCCTGGGGTGCAGCTTTAGCGAAACCCCAGGGACAGGAAGTGGTGATAATCCAGCCCTGGAAGGGCGACACATTCTTATTTCCGACAAACAGGAACTATTATTTCAGGGTTTCTTATCACACCTTCAAATTATCTCAGATTAAGGAATGATGTTATTATCGAATACTCGGAAAGGCTACAAAGACAAACCGGTGTCAAACCAATGATGTGTAATCCTGATTATAGCTGGAAAAATTTCTGCCCCGAGATGAAGGATCCAGAGAAGATTAAGCAGTTGGATTTTCTTCTAAGAAAAGTGTATGCTTATTCATATCTTGTGTTCCACCACGGCATGCACAAGCCACAGAATTTCCTGGATTTCTGGTATATGAGTAAGCTTCTTAATCTAAGCAATGCATGGTTCAATCATCTTTTACATGTAAACCAAATAGCTAGGACCAACATTGTAATTCCAATCATTGATTTAGGTTTGGGCCATGGATTTGCATTGTTGTATAGTCTCTATACCGATACACACCACCATTTTATGGTCTTGAATGTTAGTGGTCGTGCTAAGACCTGTGAATCTGAAAACTTCTGTAATATCATAGAACCTGTGTTCTCAAAGGACGAGTATTCAATTGGTGTTCAGATGGCTGATTTAGTGGGGGTACTCAGACTGAATAACTCCTTATTGCATCCAGCAGATAGGATATCTCAATTTCATGAAGATTCTATTAAAGTAGTAAAGAAGTATATTAAACGTAAGAAAACAGTATGCATGTTTCAAACTTATGGTTACGACCCCGACACAAACAAGAATTATGTTAACTACCATGATTCATATTCGGCAGGAAAGTTATATGAAGAAAGGTGTCGCCCTTCCAGGGCTGGATTATCACAACTATCTTATCCTGGGGTTTCGCTTCGCCTCACCCCAGGCTATAGAATTTCACCCTTACAGGGTTTTTACACGGTCTGGAGGCGGAAACGACACATAAGCGGGAACGATACATAAGCGGGAACGACACATAAGCGGGAACGATACATAAGCGGGAACGACACATAAGCGGGAACGACACATAAGCGGGAACGACACTCGGTTAAAAGGCAGACGGGACGTCCACAGCTACAGACCTTAAAGGGTTTTTCCGCATCAGCGAGTACGACACGTAAGCAAGAACGGCAAGTATGCCTGAAACGATTCTACCCAGGAGCTTTTGGCTTCTATTGTTTCTTGTTACCATTGCCATATCATTCCCATATCATTCCCAATATTATTGAGAATGATATGGGAATGATATGGCAATGGGAGCAAGGGGGAAATCTGGAATAATTTGGAGTTGACAGAAAAAGGGCAGAGGATTTAATGGTTTTCTTAGTGCGCCCTTAGCTCAACTGGATAGAGCATCTGACTACGGATCAGAAGGTTTGGGGTTCGAATCCCTTAGGGCGTGCCACTTTTTTTAGCTTGCCAGCATCTGCTGGCTTTTTTTTATGGTATTCAATTATGAATAAAGCACATCAACCTCCCAATCGCTGGACAAATGTGATTTTAATATATCGCATGATGCTGCGCTACTGGCATTTAATGCTGGCAGGCACAGTTGCCATGCTGTTTTTTGCCTTTTTTAATGGTGCCAGCGTAACCTTGATAATCCCTTTGTTTGACTACGTATTCAACCCCAATAAGAATCTTATTCTCTACCATAACTGGCAGTCATTTTTACAGGCGATGGGATCAATGGTGCAAAGCCATGTGGCAAGTTTTGGCGGCTTGCTGTCTGCACTACAGAATTATGCCCCGCTTTGGGAAAACACCAAAACAATTATGCTGCAAACGGATTCGCTGGCTTTGCTGTATGTCCTCTGCGTTTTGATTTTCATCATCATTTTTCTAAAGAACCTGTTCTTTTTTGTGCACCGGATACTTTTTAACGGACTGCGCGGCAAAACTATCCGTGATATCCGCAGTTACATGTTTGGGCGTTATCTGGGTCAATCTTTAGATTTTTACAGTTCCAACCGCACCGGCGATGCAATTGTGCGTATGGTGAATGATGTGGAAATTGTTAGCGAGCAATTTATCAATTCGATTATCAGCACTCTGCGCGAAACCATTACAGTTATAGTATTTGCCCGGATTGCCATCATGCTGAATGCCCGTCTGTTTATTTATAGCATTGTGGTGTTGCCGCTCTTTACACTAATGGTAAGCATGTTGGGTAAAAAGATTAAGAAATACTCCAAACGCATTCAGGAACAGCTTTCTTTCCTGTTTTCCAATGTGGAGGAAGTGCTAAACAGCATGAAGATCGTGCAGGCTTTCCGGCATGAAAAGCAAGAAAATGCCAATTTTCAGGCCATCAACACGCGCCATTACAAGCTGTGGTATCGCTCTCAAAGCTACAGTTCGCTGAATACTCCAATCTCAGAAATCAATACTGCCATAACGGGGATTGTGGTAATAATCATCGGCGGGAACATGATTCTGACCCCCGGAAGCGGATTTAGTCTGGGGGATTTCACCGCTTTTCTTTTTGCCTTGTTTTCCATGCTGCACCCCTTAAAGATTATCACGCAGGTTTATACAGACATCCGCAGAGCCTTGGTTTCGCTGGATAGAATTGCCCCGGTGCTGAATCAGATTTCGGAAATTGTAGATAAACCGGAGGCAATTGCCAAAGAGGAGTTTAATTCGGAAATCCGCTTTGAAGATGTGGGTTTTTATTACAAACCGGGAAAGCCTGTGTTGCATAAGATTAATCTGGTAATCCCCAAGGGCAGCAAAATTGCCTTCGTCGGCTCCAGCGGCGGGGGAAAAACAACTATTGCGAACCTGATAAACCGCCTTTACGACGTTAAAGAAGGTAGAATTACGCTGGATAGCACCGATATTAGAGACATAACACTGGATAGTCTGCGCCGCTTGTTTGGGATCGTTACGCAAGATTCCATCCTTTTCACCAAGTCTATCCGCGAAAACATTGCCTATGGCAGCCAGAATCCCGTTAGCGATGAAGAAATTGCTGCTGCTGCCAAAATAGCCAATGCCGATGAGTTTATCCGCGAGTTTCCCGATGCCTACGATCATATTCTGGGTAGCAAAGGCTCAGATTTGTCGGGAGGACAAAAACAGCGGATTTGCATTGCCCGTGCCATTGTGGCCGATCCACCCATTTTGATCTTTGACGAAGCCACCTCTGCCCTGGATACCGATTCGGAGCAAAAAGTGCAGGATGCAATTGATGAAGTTACCCGCAACCGCACTGTAATCATGATTGCCCATCGCCTGTCAACCGTAGTAAAGGCAGACAAGATTGTGGTGCTGGAAAAAGGCAAAATTGTGGATAGCGGCAGCCACGCCGAATTGATGCAAAACAGTGATCGCTACCGGAAACTTTATAACAAACAAAGCTGAGGATTAGTTTTGGGCTTGACACTTTACTTATTGCAGAATATGCAGGGCTCAAAGATTGAAAAAACATATATGACCACGAGGTTTGATAGCTATGAAGATTAGTGGATTTTCTTTTGTGCGCAACGGAATTAAGCTCTATTACCCGATTGTGGAGGCCATAAAAAGTATATTGCCCATCTGTGATGAATTTGTGGTGGCTGTGGGAAAAGGCGATGAAGACGATGAAACCAGAGATAGAATTGCCGCAATAAATGATCCCAAAGTAAGAATCATTGATACCATTTGGGAACCCCAATACTGTGTCCGCGGGGCTATAAACAGTTGGCAAACCGATATCGCCATGAAAGCCTGCAGCGGAGATTGGTTGTTTTATTTGCAAGCGGACGAAGTGGTGCACGAATCTGACCTGCCCATTATCAAAGCCCGTTGCCAGCAGCTTTTGAACGACACGGAAGTGGAAGGTTTGCTGTTTAGTTACAAACATTTTTGGGGAGATTATCAGCATTATCATGCCGGCCATGGTTGGTATCCCTACGAAATTCGGATTGTGCGTAACCTGCCCAAAATCCATTCTTATCAAAGCGCACAATCTTTCCGGTATTTTGACGAATATGAGCATCCGCGTCAGGAAACCAACACCCGCAAACTGAAAGTGGCATCGGTAAAAGCCCGCATCTTTCACTATGGCTGGGTTCGCCCTCCACATTTGATGCAAAATAAGTGCCGGGCCTTGGACTCGGTGCATTGGGGTAAAGACCGGGCTGAAGAATATTACCAAAAAGCACCAAAATACTTCGATTATGGCCCCTTGGACAGGCTGGGGATTTTTCATGAATCTCATCCAGCAGTGATGGCTTCCATGATTAGCCAGATGAACTGGCAGGATAAGCTGCAATTTGGGGGCAAACCCAATCCCTACCGCCGGCCGCATAAGCATGAAACACTGCGGGTTAGGCTGCTTAGCTGGTTTGAACATAGTTTTAACGGAGGCAGGCAATTGGGAACGTTTAAAAACTATCAGCTTTTAGATAAATGAAGCTAAGCTTGATTATCCCGGTTTACAATCGTTTGCAGCTCTTGGAAAAGTGTATGCTTTCTGTCTGCAAACAGGTGCTGCCCCCGGATGAAATAATCCTTAGCGATGATGGCTCTACCGAAGATATCCTACAATTTTACCGTAAACAGAAACAGCTATGCGGGATACCCCTTAAACTTGTCAGGCAAGATCATACAGAGTTTAGGGCTGCCAGAGTCCGCAATAATGGCGTTTCGGTTTCGGAAGGGGACTTATTGGTTTTTATCGATCAGGATATCATTATTCCGCCCTTGTATCTAACCACTGTTGTAGCCTGCATTCGTGCGGATAGATTTTTGAGTGCCTATCCGGTGCGTTTGTCAGAGGCTCAATCGGAGCAAGTAGATACAGCTGCGATAGAGAGTAACAGTTATCTTAGCTATGTCCTGCCCACTCAAAAAGCAAAAATCCGCCGCCAATTCCGCGAAGATTACATTTCATATCTATTATGCCGCTTTGCAAAACTACGCAGCCATGGAGCTAAACTACGCAGTGGAGTTTCGGCCATAATGCGGACAGATTATGAAAAAGTGAATGGCTACGACGAAAACTTTGTAGGTTGGGGCGGTGAAGATGATGACCTGGGCAGAAGGCTTTTGGCCATTGGCAAAGTAGGGTACAATTTTGGCAATTCCTGCTACCCACTGCATTTGTATCATGAGCCAAATCACGAAAACTATCAAAGGGTCAACACACCCTATTCGCTAAGTGCCAAAAAGGCAATCGGCAAGAAAAACTATCGCTGCAAAATTGGGCTGGACACAAAACGAGACGATGTAGTGTCTTATCAAGATTCAGATGACAATACAACCCTGTCGTTCCCGCGGAGGCGGGAATCCAGCCCAATATCATCCCGTAGGGATGACACAAAATGTTGTGACAAATACAGTCCTATCTGCCGCTCTTCCAGAGCTTTATCAAGGCTGGATT
>DIXL01000098.1 GCA_002428685.1 Cloacimonetes bacterium UBA6081
CATCCTCAGGGATAACTTGCTTCTCACCTTTGATGGCTTCTCTGACGGCTCTTAACTGAGCCTTAAGCTTGATCTCCTCGACTTCCAGAATGGCTTGACGGATATCATCGTCTTTCATGGTTAACTCCTCGTATTTAGTTTAGAGACATGATTGCATAGAACGTATGTATGTCAAGCTTTTTTTTTAGTAATTACGTAAAATGTCCAAACTCCAGACGGTGGCTGAAGCCACCGCTTATCTCACTTGCGAAGCTCTCACTTGCGAAGCTCTCACTGCAAAGCTCTCACTTGCAAAGCTCTCACTTGCAAAGCTCTCACTTGCGAAGCTCTCACTTGCGAAGCTCTCACTGCAAAGCTCTCACTTGCGAAGCTCTCACTTGCGAAGCTCTCACTGCAAAGCCTCACTTGCGAAGCTCTCACTGCAAAGCTCTCACTGCGAAGCTCTCACTTGCAAAGCTCTCACTTGCGAAGCTCTCACTTGTGAAACTCTCACTTGCGAAGCTCTCACTTGCGAAGCTCTCACTGCGAAGCTCTCACTTGCGCGTAGCACTCTCACTTTCTTTGCAAAGCTCTATCAATACTCCCAAGCTACTCCTGGGGTGCAGAAAAGCGATGTCGGCATGATGAGCTCCGGGACGCGGCTCTTTGTCTATAAGAGTGATGCCCTTCTCTTCTGAAGCCTTCAAAGCCTCGGGAAGGTTATCCACGCCAAAGGCAAGGTGTTGAATTCCTTCGCCTTTCTTTTCGATAAACTTTGCCACGGGGCTATCATCTGAAGTTGGGCACAGCAGTTCAATACGCGTATTTCCGCAGGGCAGAAAAGCCACCCTGACTTTTTGAGAGGGGACTTCTTCAATGCCCTCCAGCTTTAAGCCCAGGCTTTCGTAAAAGGCGATGCCGGCTTCCAGGTCTTTCACCGCAATCCCGATATGGCTGATACTTTTTACCATGCTGTCCCTCTTACTGCTTATATTTCCTGGCAAGCTCAAAGCCGATCTCCATGGCCTTGTGATTCAATTCCACAAAGGCCGGTTTGACGGTTTCGGCAATGGATTGCTTCAGCGATTCTTCTTTTACGATACCCGTAATCTTTACCAAAAACGCCAAAGACATGATGTTGGTGCTAATCGGGCTGCCAAGTTTTTCCTGAGCAATATCAGTGAAGGGAAGCTCGAAAGTGTTTTCTGCTGCCAAAGCCAGATTTTTTACAAAGGTGGTGTCAATAATCAGGATGCCATTCTCACGCAAATCGAACAGATAAACATCACAGGCTTCCTGAGTTAAAGCCAGCAGACAGTTAAAGTTAGTGGCTTCAGGAAAGAAGATTTCATCATCGCTGATAATTACATCTGCACGTGAGTATCCTCCGCGGGATTCTGGCCCATAGCTTTGGGTTTGGGTTACGCGGCGTTTTTCGATTACCGCAGCTCTGGCCAAAATGATTCCAGCCAAAATTAGACCCTGACCACCGCTGCCGGAAAGGCGAACTTCATAATTGGCCATTATTCACCTCCCATGGCTTGCACCCGTTGCACAAGTGAGGCATATTGAGCGCAGAATTCGGGACGGATTTCCCGCCGTAAAATACCCCGCACAATTTTGCCTTCTACCTTTTCGGGAGGAAGCTTATCAACCGCAGCCAAAGGAATGGAATTGTCTCGGAATTCCTTCATCATCTGAGGTGCACCGCCTTTTTTATTCAACCGACCATAAATTACCGGGCAGGCACTGATTACTTCTATCAGCGAAAATCCTGGGTGTTCCATGGCGTCTTTAATGATGCCCTGCATTTCCTGAACATGGAATGCCGTTGTGCGGGCTACAAAAGAAGCTCCAGCTCCCATGGCCAGATTGCAGACGTTGAAATCGGGCTCGATGTTGCCATAAGGTGCAGTGGTGGCGATGGCGTCATGAGGTGTGGTGGGACTGCATTGTCCGCCGGTCATGCCATAAATGTTATTATTAATCAGGATTACCTTCAGGTCTATATTGCGTCGGGCAGCGTGGATAAGATGATTGCCACCTATTGCAGTGCAATCGCCATCTCCGGTAACCACAATCACTTTCAGATGAGGTTTGTGCAGTTTTACGCCTGTGGCATAGGCTATGCTGCGTCCATGCAAAGTATGCAGAGTATTAAAATCCACATACACCGGCATGCGTGAAGAGCAGCCTATTCCAGATACCATAACGATATCATCCCTATCCAAATTCATTGATGCTATGGCACGGATGATGGCACCAAGCACAATCCCATTACTGCAGCCTGCACACCAGACATGGGGAAACTTTTTGTCGTGGCGCAGGTATTCGTGAATTATGCGTTGTGGAATGTTTGCCATTTCTAAAAAACCTCCTTGATTTTTCGCAGGATGTCGTTTGGGGTAATCAACTGCCCGTTTACGCGTTGCAGGGCAATCAGATTGCTTTCGCTTTTATCCTTGGTAAGGCGCTGCACTTCGTGAATTAATTGACCTTGATTTAGCTCCGGGACAATAACCGTTTCCACATTACGCAGCATTTTACGGACTGCATCATCCGGAAAAGGCCAAATGGTAAGCGGCCTGAGAAGACCAACCTTTATGCCTTCAAAGCGAGCCATGGCTATGGCTGCTTTGGCTGCACGAGCTGTGATTCCAGCGGCAAATATAGCAATTTTGGCGTCTTCCATCTGGTGGCTTTCTATTTGAACCAGGTCGCGGATATTATAAGATATCTTTTTGCGCAGACGTTCCATCATTTCGCCGGCTTCAGAGGATTTATTGGTGGGAAAACCGTGAGAATCATGCGTTAAACCGGTAACATGAAAGCGATAGCCTTCACCATAACTGGCAAGGGGCGATAGATATTTCTGGTTTTCATCGTAGTGTTTATACCAGTGAGGCGGAACGGTTGGTTTGATGCGGCTGATTACACGCACATTAGCCATATCCGGCAGGCGGACAGCTTCACGCATGTGTCCCAAAACCTCATCAAGGAGCAAGATAACGCAGGTGCGATACTTTTCGGAAAGGTTTACGGCACGGATGGTTAGTTCATAGCTTTCCTTAACCGAATCGGGGTATAGGACAATTGCAGGAGAATCTCCATGCGAGCCCCATTTGGCTTGCATAATGTCTCCCTGAGCAGGACTTGTAGGCATTCCTGTGCTGGGTCCCATTCGCTGAACATTAACCACCACACACGGTGTTTCGGTAATCTTGGCAAAGCCAATACCTTCCTGCATCAAAGAAAACCCGGGTCCGCTCGTGGCAGTCAGCGATTTTGCCCCGGCCAAAGAAGCACCGGTAATGGCGCAAATAGAAGCTATTTCATCTTCCATTTGCACAAACACTCCACCTCGCTTAGGCAGTTCGGTGGCCAGAATTTCAGCAATTTCGGTAGAAGGCGTAATGGGGTATCCGGCAAAGAAATTTACACCCGCATCCAAAGCTCCCAAAGCTACTGCCTCGTTGCCCTGCATCAGCACATTCTTGCGTTCGCGCTTTTGCTGCAGTTCCTGTAAGGCGGTATCGGGTTTCTTGGTGACGGTTTCTTGCTTTGGTTTAACCGGAGTTTTTGCTTTTTCATTTTTCAACATCATTACTCCTTCAACGATCCTTGGCACCGGTTATGGCAAAATCCGGACAAAGTCTGTCGCAGGTTTCGCAGTGAATACATTTTTCGGGGGCCAGAACGTAGGGTGAGCCATCACCTTTGCGTCCCAAACATCCGGTGGGGCAAAAAGCTACGCAGATACCGCACTTTTTACACCAGTTATAATAGATCAGCACGGGAGAATCGTCATCACCGGGTTCTTTCACCTCGGTGATTTCCACTTCCATTTTTTCGGGAGTGTCTTCCGAGCGAATGATCATGCCCATACGGTCTTTTTCGACTTTCTTGGACATTAATTCCTCCACTTATTCTATTTTAAATTTGTTACAGCTTTTTTCAGGAAAGCACCCAAGCGTTTACAGCCTTCGATATTCTGTTCAATGCTTTCGTAGCTAAAGTTCAAACGCATGGTATTATAGCCTTTACCATCGCAGAAGAAGCTATTGCCGGCCACATAAGCCACATTGGCTTCTTTAATGCAATCCAACAAAAGGGCTTGACTATCCAAGCTTTCGGGTCCCTTAATCATTAAGAACAATCCGCCCTCAGGATGAGTCCAGCTAATCTCTTCCGGCATATATTTTTCCAGTGAATCCAGCATAACTTTCTGCTTTTCAGAATACATCTTGCTGATTTCCTTTATCTTGGGATCCAAAAATCCCTGTTCGAGATAGCGGGCAGCGATGCGTTGCGTGAAAGGCGGAGTGCATAAATCGGTGGCTTGCTTACCCACCACAATTTTATCCAACACATCAGGATGCCCCACCACCCAACCAATCCGGAATCCGGGACAGAAGATCTTACTGAATGTCCCCAGTAAAACCACATGCCCTGTTCCATCCAATTCATAGATGGTTCTTTGGGGGGTGCCTTCATAACGCAATTCGCGATAAGGGCTATCTTCAATAATCAGAACGTCATACTTATAGGCCAAGTCCAAAATCTCTTTTCTGCGGTGTTCGGTCATGGTTACACCCGCGGGATTTTGGAAATCGGGAATCAGATAGATAAACTTTGGCTTTTTGCCTTTGGCGGCAAGATCCTTTAAGTGGCTTTCCAAAATAGCTGGGTCTTCGCCCTCTTCGTCCATGGGAATGCCGATCATGTTGGCTCCATAGGAATTGAAGGCAGAAAGTCCGCCCAAATATGATGGCAGGCCTACTATTACATAGTCCCCACGGTCTATCAACATTTTTGCAATGAGGTCTAATGCCTGTTGAGAAGCTGTGGTGATAATCATATTATCGATGCTCATGTCCACACCGCTTGCTTTATAGCGGTTAACAAGCATGGTGCGCAGCAAAATATCACCTTCTGTGGCTCCATATTGCAGGGCAAAAGCAGCTTCGGTGTTCATTACTTCCATCATAATGGTTTTTAGCTCTTCCACCGGAAAAGTTAAAGGACTGGGGAATCCTCCGGAAAAGGAAATAAGGCCTGGTTGACCAAGAAACTTCAGTAATTCACGAATTGCTGAACGTTTCATGCCTTTGATATTGACTGACAGGATATCTTGCAGATCGGTGATCATAATGATCCTCCTTCTATTTTATTTTTCTTCATAAACCAGAACTTTCTTGTTGCTCTTTCGCCATTCGCGATAAGCTTCTTTAATCTCCAGTTCCCACACGATGCGTTTGTCATTGTCCTCAAAAGTGATAATATCTATGTAAAAAGTGCGTTTTGTTTTGCCCATGAAGCTTTTGTGGGGAAACTCCACCACAATTTCGCCCTCAATATTCAGGATGGTAACTTCATTTAGAAAAACCCCTTCGGCAATTTCTATGATTGCTCTGGCTTCCACGCTGCCAGTTTGGACATCTCGGAAATGTATGTTCATTATATCTCCATTTTTTCTCACACACCCGCTTAACAAAGGAGCTTATATTGGTCAAGTGTTTTTTTGAAATGCCTTGTTTACCTGAAAACCTGGGTTCACACAGGCTATGATGTTACACTCCTTCTGAGTTTCTTCAAGGTTTGTCAACATCCTCGCCATTACCTGGCTTTTTTCAGGTAACTTAGGTTTATCCATTATACCCCCAATTCCATATCCAGGCTGCAAAACACAAACATCTCATTCATTCATAATCCTTGCAAACATATAAGTATAGTGATAAACTAAGCATCTCTGCGCATCTTACAAACCCCTGTTACAAACAAGCAATCACCCTGCCATTTGTTTTGACCCAAAATAGACCCTTTGTGCCTGCAACCCCAATTTCCAGCCATCTCCAAAACCCGCATCAGCTATACAAACTATCAGCTTTCACGGGTCTATTTTGGGTTTAAACAAATGGACACTATTACCCCCATTGCAAACAATAAAGAGCAACACAATAAAAAACCAAGTAGCGGCAAATATAACAACAAGCCTACACATCACCTCAATTGCGCTACATCTATCTTATCTATAAACACTTATAAACTTGTGTTGAACATAATATAGTTTACTGCGTTTGTGTTGCATGAAAACCCATTTCGTTAAACACAAACGCAGTAAGCTATATTACATTAGACACAAATCTACTTTACAATCTCAAAGAGTTCCTTAAATAAAAACCTACCTGCCCTCCTTCCTTTTGGCTTTCTAAGATCAATTAAGATGCCACTCTTCCTAAGCAAAGATATTATCCTTATTGCACTTGCCTTCGGAATACCAGATTTGTTTACAAAACTTGAGGATGTAATTATGGGAGCTGAGAATAGTGCATCAGTGGTTCTAATTGCAAACTGCGAATTAGTGATTTGAGGAATTAAGGCTTTGGTTTTTTCATATAGGTCTTGAATTTTCTTTGTTTTAGATATGTTTATACTTGCCTGCTCTATTATCGCCTGTAAAAAAAAGGCTATCCATCCATTCCAATCTCTCTTTTCCGATACAGCTTTCAGCCTCTCGTAATACATATCTCTATTACTTTCAAGATAGGAGCTTAAATAGAATACAGGGCTGGAAAGCGCACCCTTATAAAACAGGAATAATGGTATTAACAAACGCCCAATTCTACCATTACCGTCCAAAAAAGGATGAATGATCTCAAACTGCGCTTTCACTATAGCTAACTGAACCAATACATCTTTCTCATCAGAATTTAGATAATTCTCCCAGTTGTATAAAGAAGGTAATACATTCTCCGGACTTGGAGGAATGTAAGTAGCATACTCCATACTAACTCCTGGAGCGCCAATGTAATTTTGTGATCTGCGAAATTCACCGGGGTTTTTGTTTCTTCCCCTTACACTATCCAGAAGAATCGCATGGACCTCTCGGATCAGATTTAATGAAAGAGGGAGAGTTTTCAATCTATCAGTAGCATGGCTGCTTGCCTTTCGATAATTTATTACTTCCATAATATCGTTATACTTATTCACCTCTAACCTTTCCGTCGGGTCTGCATCATACTCTAAAACTTCTTCCAACGTTGCCTGTGACTCTTCAATTTTTGAGGATAATACTGCCTCCTGGGTTGTTAGTGGTGACAGTAAGAGGTTAGGATTCACTATGCTTTGGAGCATGCCATCATATCGGCCAATGGCATCGTGTGCCTTTCCGATCGCAGGTACATGCAGCTCCCACTTGATCTGCTCAATCGGTAGTTTATCAGGTACATAGGGCTTCATTCTTGACTCCTCTTATAGGTTTTCATTAATCAACTTGACCAAGTCCAAGTAAAATGGAATCACAAAGTCAGAGATTGACAAGTTTAACCCTGAATCTCCTTTTACTAAATGTTTAAATAAATCTTTATATAAAGCAAAGGCATTCTCGTAGTCATGTTCATGGCCCTTTCCTGGTTTGTAATCAAGTTTAAATGAACTGTGGGCGAAGAGATGCCGGCATTTCCGTAATAGTTCAAAGTGCTTGTTATCTTTCAAAGGACAGGCATCCCAATCATGTATATATGATTTCACAATGCACCTCAGTTCAATGAAGAAACTCTGGTTGATCCAATGCCCGATATCCTGATACTGTTTATACTTCTCGTCTGTGTTAAACTGACCTATCTCAAAAACTATATGGCATGCATAGCCCAAGCCTTGGTACAATGGTGCTGTGGGGACACAGAAGCAGTTTCTTGCTTTGCAGGATGAAAGGCTATTAATTATCGCAGAGTCGATGTAAGGAGTTAACGACCTTGCCCTCAGATATGTCTGAAAGTGAGCATCCATCACCTCAAGTAACTCCTGTTTAACTTCGGGAGAAAGATACTTCATTTCATGACTTGTTTTCATTACTACTTCCGTCCAAATATGCTTTGAATCCATCTGGAATTTTCCACTTGGTGTCCTTGTGGGGATTCGGATAATACTCATAACTAGTGGCATATATGCTGCTGACATTGATATCGTAGAATAGAATGCCTTCAATTACGTTCAAACCTTCTATGCTGTCTTGTATATTCTTAATATGCTTTTCCTTATCGGTTATCATGCTGAACTGAGGCTCGTACACTGTATCGGAGTAGTAAAGAAGCCTGGCTATTTCTTTCGGGGAGTACGCTTCTGATCTGTTTTCGTGATTATTAGCCACAGCTACGATTATGGGTATCTGCTTCGCTAATTCTTTATAAGCCTTTCCCTTATTAAGTATGTTGTTAACCACTCTATCCGTCTTATGTCCTCTAGTAGTCATGCGGTGTGTGCATCCTGATCCTATTTTAAACTCAAGACCGCTATCATCAGTTTCATAATCACCTATCCCATATCCACACATCACTTTATTGATAATCCTATCGGATACTTCCCTACAAAAATCTGTATATCTATCTTCTTGCTTTGCCTTTTCTTCCTTTTTCAATCGCTCTTGATAAGTAGGTATCCCGAACCTAGACGAATTGAAATCAAGATTACCATCCATGCCATTATTCTTTAACCCCTCCTTAACAAGGCTGCCTATCAAACCAATGCAAGCCTCGAAGGCACTTTGGTGATTGCTTTTATCTGTCGTGACTACTTCAATCACAACCTTCTGGTTTCCATCACTAACAATCCAATCTGGATTTTTTGCTGGTTTTGTTTCCGAATACTTAAATTTAGGGGAATACTCAAGCTCCAATGAGTTCTTCTTGCAATAATCATTAAGGGAGTATCCGACAACAAGTTCATGGAAGAAATGGATGCTATTATTAGAATCTGATAACTTCTTGATTGTTTGTTTG
The DNA here is from genome assembly GCA_002428685.1 of Cloacimonetes bacterium UBA6081. Classification (GTDB taxonomy): domain Bacteria; phylum Cloacimonadota; class Cloacimonadia; order Cloacimonadales; family Cloacimonadaceae; genus Cloacimonas. The sequence goes on from DIXL01000098.1 coordinate 8,757, forward strand.
AGTTTAGAATTGTCTAGTTTTAACTTGAACACAAGGTTGGTGTAGCTATCCGGGAGATCAGCATACTTCAAATAGTTTTGGAATTGTTTAAAATCCTTGGCATCATTATGAAGCAAAATTGGGATCACGGGTTTAGTTATTCTTTCAATGTAATTGATAGAATCTTTGGTAGTCGTTTTCTCTTTTATGTGGTAGTCTATATTTCGTCTACTACAAAAGGTAACAACTGATGTTATCGCATCATCGTAGAAATCTTGAAATCCCAGATAGGCTGAAACTAACTTGTTATAATGCAATCTCCCAAAGATAATCCTATCAGTGAAGGAAACCCTATCAAGCAAGGCTCGCAGGTCTTGTTGAACTATGTTAGGCGTAGGATAAGGCTCAATACTCACCCATGTTTTACATCCCAGGTCGTGCAAGTTCTTCATGCTTGCCAAGCGCTTGGGATAATCTGCAGAAAATGGCTCATACTGCTTTCTAAAGCCTTCATCGAAAGAAACCAAAGAAATGCCCCATTCATGCTTTTTATCGAACTTAGAAAGCTCGTGGGGGAGAACTCCTTTGGTAAGCACTGTGCATTTTATCCCATAATGATCCAGCAATTTGATAATCTCCAGGCTCATTTCAGTTACTTCAGGATGTCCATACATGAATGGGTCGGTGGTAAAGCAAAGATGCACGGATTTAATGTTTTTCTGCTTCTTTGGGATCTCTTTCTTTAACAGCTCAATAGAGTTTTCAACGAGCTTGGGTTCCAGCCAATCATGATAGTCCTTTACTCTGCCAAATCTGCGGGCCATCATAAATGCGTAACAAGGATAAGTGCAACCATGAGAACAACCCAACACATGGTTAATAGTGTAGTCGCCGTATTCTACACCAGTTTTATACAATAAAGTTTTACGTAGTATTTTATTCATCATTGTCCTATTTTAGCCAGAATTTGACAAGCGGGACTCTCTTTGTGTAATCATAACCAATATAGTTTGATTTTGTTTTCGATGTGAGAAACTCCCTTTCTAGGAATGGATTTTGTTTCCAAACCTCATTGAAGTGACGAGGAAGAAATCCTTGCCTGATCACAGCATCGTAGAGCTCTATATTATCGATCATCTTGTTTGGTTTTGCTGAAATGTGCTCCTTAATTGAATTAGATAGTCTATCTAGGCTCGCTAGTCGCCATTCTTCCGCTATACTTGGAATTACTTCTCCAGTGAAATTTCGGCACATCTGCGATCCTTCAATGGGATCAATAGCCCATTTCGTTTCATTGAACTTCTCCAAACCATATACATTGGAAGAGACAAAGAATATGGCATACTTATTACTATTTTGCTGGTTATTTAAAATAAAGGAACCTGAGTAAAATCCTGCTCGTGAGAATCTTGAGGTAATTAAATCCACTATTATCGACAAATCAGTAGGCCTTCCTGAAATTGACATGAAAGTCTTCCACTTATCAAGTGTTGGATTACTCTGTGGACTATCGATAAATCTATAGATAAAGCTTACAGGCAGGAAAAGCATGATTTCTGTGTTGGGGTTTTGCTTAAGATCAAGAAGGGTTTCAGGTGGAGTGTCCTTATATCCGTAAGGATCAATAAAGAAAAGCACCTTTGAGTTTTTCTCATGATCATGACGTGAAATGATGTTACTCACTTCATCCTTGAACTCTTTACACTGAATTGAAACCTCAATGTTTGAAGGTATTGCTATCGATGCTAACTTAAGCTTTAGCCCTTCACAGAAGGCCTTGTTTTTATCGCTAAGATGTACTACAATTCTTTTTGATTTCGTATAACTACATGCTGATGATATTGCTTGCTTAACACTGATCAGAGCACTGCCAACTTGCCCATCTTCAGTCTCTCCTTTGCCACAGAAAAGGTCATATATGTGTATTGTGTTGGTGTATGCCGAGTTAAGCAAGATTAGCAGATAATTCTGAAGATACTGCTTGTACAGCATCAGTTTGATCTCTGTATGCATGGAAAACGAATTGAAGAATCTTTCGTAATTCATATTTTACTTTATGCCCCACTTATTTAGCTTCTCATTCATCGCAACCCCCTAACTTAGTCAATTATCTCAATGTGCAGCACTTTATTAACTATCCTTGGTCTTTGCTCTCGATAAACGATTTTCAATAGTCGAGTAGAGCAAATCCATAAACATGATTCTTTCTTGTTTTGTTAACCCAAGATATGAAAAAACGATATCATCAAGCTCAATTCTATGACTTTTGGCTAACTCAAGATGAATGTCATCAATTGGTTGAGATAGTAATGGTTCGATAACTTCATCAAAATCAAGACTTGTTAATCCTGGGATCAATTTGAATAACCCGATGCTTTGAATTGAGAATTTTATCGCACCATCGCCAAGATTGGACAGACCTAAAATCTCTCTTTGGAATATACTGAAAGATGAGTTGAGTTGTGCAAAAATGCTATCTGACATATCGGTCGAAATAGGTATAATCTTGTAGAACTCCTTGAAATAGACTTTCCCGAGATTTCTTATTACTAAATGCCTTGACCCCAGAGTACGAGGGAAAAGAATTGGGGAAATCAAGTCATTACTATTGGAACTCTTGATTCCTTGATCTTTGACCCCCTGCGATTCGATATCAATTCCAAGTAATGAAACATCCTTCACTGATTTGACATATCGTCGTTTTGTGTACTGGTCACCAAGTGAGTTGTCGTGAATATATCCCTTTATTACTGCAAGCTTGCTTAAATTGCACAGCTTTGTTTTGCACTTATCGAGTATATCTATCATTATTTGTGGTGCACGTAAGTAAAAACCTCCCCACATACTTCCAAGGTACTTATTCTCCTTGCTGTTTTCCCATCCTTCCTGGGATAACTGCTCTCTGGTAACCGGGTTAATCCTAAGGTCATCAATCTCTATTCTTTTTTTTGCATCCTCGATCATCAGGAAGTTCTCGGTATAGAGAGAGTTTTCAAAAGGCAGCTTGAAGGCAGCAAAGCGGATCAGGTCGTCTGCCCGTACCATTTTCTGTCTGGCTCCTATTAGAGAAATTATGGTATTGATGCCGGCTTCTTTGAACGCCCGCTTAGCAAGGTTATCGATAATGAAATGGATTTGACATCTATCCAGGAGGAACTTTTGCAGCCAGGCACCAAATTCCACATCCAGCCAAGAGTTGGAGCAGATATAAGTTAGGATTCCATTTTCATTCAGCAGTCTCAATCCCCTGATATAGAAGAAGGTATAAAGATCACTTTTCCCATTGATGACATTAACCGGTATATCTTGGGGAAAGTCTTGATTTACCATCTGCCGCAGCAGTTCTTTATATTTTTTATTATCACCGATACTTCCGAGCGGGTCTTCAATTTCTTCCTGAGCAACGTAGGGTGGATTGCCAATTACAAGGTCAAAGCCCCCCTTCTCGATAAAAATCTCCGGAAAGTCGATTCTCCAGATAAAGGGTAGATTCTTTGTGGATATCTGGCTGATTTCATGATCCACTTTATGAATCTGAAACTCCAGTTCTTCCATCTGGCGTTTCTGCAGCGTGGAAGCAAAATCAATTTCAGTTTGAATGTCTGTTTCAAAAAAACTAGCCTGCACTTCTTTTTTTGCATCACCCTTCATCCTGGAAAGCTTTAGAACCATATCCTTCTTTCTCTTTTCCAGGATACTCGTGTAAAGTGCTTTGTGCTTCAGTTCTATTTCGTGCAGTTGCTGGGGACATTTGTTATAGAAGTACTCAGTTTTGAGTTTCACAAGATCGCTTATCTTGCGCTTGATATCTGCTGCGATAATGCCTTCTCCGGATACAGGAAACAAACTGCTACCCATCATCTGGATCAAAGAATCACCTTGCCTGATCTTGAAATCAAAGGAGGGCAGAAGTGGCTCTTCACTGTGTTTTAAACCGTCATCGGCTTCAATGAGCAGGGTGATCCACAACCTTAGTTGGGTGATCCAAACCGCCCATTGCTTTACTTCCACGCCATAAAGCGATTGAAAGATAATGCGTTTCTTGCGCTCATAGGGGCTGCTGACGGGCTTATCCGGCAAGAAGTGCTCGTAGATAGAACACTCGATCTCATCAATCACATTTAGCATGCCAACAGCAAAGGCCCCGGAACCAATGGCAGGATCGCAAACCGTTACCGTTTCCAGCTTCTCCAGCAAGTCATGAGCCTCTTCCCCTGTAAAGTCCCCCGCTGTTTGTTCGTTTTCAGCCCCATATTCGGGGAAGAATAGCTTATAGAGATTTTCCAGGCTGATGGAAGCCAAGCAGTTTTGTTGTAGGTATTTTACCAGAGAAAGGCGGCACATGAAGTCCACTTCCAGACGAGGTGTATAGATTGCACCATGAGCTTTATTAATCAGCTTTTCAAAAATGATGCCCAGGAATTCTGGATTGAGCTCCAATTCTTCATCATAAAGAGTGTTTTCTTCCAGGGTGAAATTGAAGCTAAAGAGGAAGTTTACAAAGCTTAATATGGCTTCGTTAGTGATGAATAGAGCTTCTGTATCGTAATCCTCATGCGGGCGAAATAGACCTCCATTGAGGTATGGGGCATTTACCAGATGAGTTTTGACAGGTTCCGGAATATGGGGAAAGCCGTATTTGTTTTTACTGGATGGAGCTGAGTTTAGGGCAGTGAAAAATAGAGGAAAGAGCAGATCTTGGTAGATGCCTTGTTGATGTATCGAGGGGTTGTAAGTGCCAAGATAATCCCGGATGAAATTTGCATTATCCCCCAGCCAGCCTTTCTTTTGGACAAAGCCTAAAAAGATGATTCTGATCACGAAAAGCAAGGCAAAATTGCCAAGTAAATCCTGATCTACATCCTGATCGTAGCGATTCTTGATTCCAGTTTGGAGGTGGGTATATTCCTTCTCAAATTCTTCATAGAATAGAGCTGATACCTTGTCCACAGAAAAGATATCTTTCAGATCACCCATACTGTTTAGTTTATGCTTGTTTAACTGCAGCAAATAGGTCTTATTGGGCAGGTCGCCACTCACATGGAATGAATGCCTTCGGTAATTGCTAAAGGCTCGTTTGGTGCCTTTATAGACCGGATAAACCAAGCTTAGGCGGAAGGAATGGAACTCATCGTAAAATATAAAGAGACCGGCCTGAGTATTCTCCTGTTTGATGATGGCTGTAGCTTTGTCGAATTGCTTTCTTCTGGAAGCCCGCTCAGTTAGTGATCGACTGACCTGGATCACAAATATGTCGCAGATTGTGCCATCCTCAAATGCTAACTTGCCAAGAGTGGAGACAACTGGGAAATCGCGATCACAATACTTTGGCACTTTCCCCTGCTTTTCAAGATACACATCGGATGAAGTATCGAAGTAAGAAATCCAATTCTCTGCGGAGAAATTGGCAGGGAGAACGATGTTTGCGTTCAATTCCATAACTGATTCTCTATTGCCACGATCACCTGCTGTTCGTAGGCTTTCAGGCTATCTTTAACTCTTTTAAGGTAATCCTTGCCCAGGGTTTTTCTTAGTTTTTTTAGCTCTGTGGCTATTTCTTGGTAGTCAGTTTTTTTGTTCTTGTCCCAATCTGCAATGGTTCTTAGGGTATTTTCCGGCAGGGTTCCATAGTTTTCTATATCTTCACGCAGCATTATCAGAAACGAGTGCCAGGGAACAAGCTCACTAATATCCTGATCCAGAAGAAAAGACAGATAGTTGAATGCCTTCACTGAGTTGCTCTGTTGGGATTGTTTAAAGCTGAATTTCTCCGCTTCTTCTTTCAGCAGGGCATAATTTGGCCAGAAAGTATCGCTGAGCGGCAATTGTGCAGTATCGGGAGTGCATTCAATTCTTTGCAGAGCTTCTTCAATGGGCAGGGGCAGCAGTTGTTTGTTTTCATCCACAAAGTCCTGGCAAACGCAAAAAAGCTTCCCCTTGCGGATAAACATTAGCTGTTGGTTTTTGTTATAAGCTTTGGCGGTTTTTATCCTTATGGGCATCTCATCCAACGCTTTCACTCTTTCGGGGTAAAGCTCTTCCCAGTGTCGCAGCAGTTTCTTTAGCCTGGTGTAAAGACTTTCCTGTTCCAGATCGTAGGGATTGGTCTGTACTTTGGCGAAGAGTTTGGCAGGGCTGGGCTCTTCCTCGGCATCGAAGATACGGGCATCTTCTCCCAAGGTTTGGTGGATCATAAACATTTTGTGCGAGGCAATTTCCCTGCTTTTTACGATGTCCGCACCCTGTTCAGTGGGGAAGAAATTGGTGATGTGGAGGGTATCAAACACCTTTTTGCTGATCCTGTTGATACGTCCCACTCTTTGAATTACCCGCACCGGATTCCAGGGGATGTCATAATTTATCACCATCGCGGCACGGTTCAGGTTAAAACCTTCCGAAAGTTTGTCTGTGGCCAACAGAATGTCGTAATCATCCTTTTGTTTTGCTTTGGGATAAGCAGCGTCAAAATTTGTATTTATTTCCTCCAGCCTGTGTTTTGTAATACCTCCGGTAATCACCAGAACCCTATCCGGGAATTGATTCATCAAGGCAGGTTCCAGATATTTAACCGTATCGGCATATTCCGAAAAGATTACCAGTTTGGGGGCTGGTTCATGTTTTTGGGGTGGGTTTTTTAGAGCTATCTCCACATTCTGTAATAAGGCATAGCGTTTGGGGTCATTATTTACCAGATTAAGGGCATCAATCTCAATTATCATTTTGCTAAATAGGCTGATGTCGGATTCCAGATCGGCATAGAATTCCGCTTTGAGGGCAAACTCATTCACCTGATAGATGCGATATTTCCTGCTGTCGTTTTCGCTGTTTTGTTCGGCAAATTGCCTAAGAAGTTCATCAATTTGGTCTGGGTCTTCAATTTCAGCCTTGTTGATCAGCTTGCGGTTCAGCACATATCTTCCGTTTGATTGGGCGATAAATTCCTTTATCTTTTCATAAGAATTGAGCATATTTACGATGCTTTGGCGGAAAGCACCAAACGAACTTTCGAAGCGTTTAACCATCTGACGGCGCAAAATATCATACAGGTTATCTTGGCTTACCCGATCTCTCTGTTCCTGCAGGTCTATTTTTTTCTGGCCTGGTTCGGTTTCCTCATAGCGGTAGGGCTTGTAAACAGGGCCTTTAAACCGGTAGGCAATATCGGGATTGTCGGTAAAATAATCTTCTAACACCCTATCATAAAAAGCGGATTGTTCGGGAGTGAGGGCATAATACCATTCTTGGGGATTATCGATTTTTGATAGCTTTTTTACCTCATCTTTGTAATCCGGGTCGTTCATTAAGTCCAGTCTGTTGCGTCTGATAGTTACAGGCTCTATTACTTCGCGTATCTGTTTGGAAAGTGAAGCGGCACGGGCTATTACCTTAATAATATCAACGGTAGGTTCGCCAAACAAAGCCTGATATTTGCGATTGGCCATTTCCGCTTTTTTGGGATCTTTGCTCTGATAGTTCTTTTTAATGTAGGCCAGGTCTTCAAAACGGCTGTTGAAATAGCGGAAAAGATCCACCAGATTGCTGCTGAGGGTTATATTGGATTTCTTGGGGACAATAAACAGGCTTAGCAGCGACAGAATATCGGCAGGGGAATTGTTAAAGGGGGTTGCGGTTAGCAAAATTACAGTTCTACTGCGACAGATGGTTTTCAGCTTTTCATAGGTTTCCGTGCTGCTATTGCGGTAGCGATGAGCCTCATCGACAATCACAACTTCAAAACTTTCTTTGCCATCCAAATAGTCAATAATTCCATCCAGATCGCCTCCGGAACGGACTTCCCAATCGTAAAGCTCAAAATCCTCTTTGTATTTTTTCCATCCGGAATTGGCAGCATCATCACCAATTAACCCGGGCGGGCAGATGATAAGTCCCCTTTTATCCAGCTTGCGGGCTATCAGGCTGGCAATAATGGATTTTCCCAATCCCACCACATCTGCCAAAATTACCCCACCATTTTCTTCGATGATGGACATTGCCTGGGTAACGGCATCTATTTGATATTTATAGGGCTTGTATCCCTTTTTCTCCAGTAGTAGTGAGATGTAACGGCCTGATTCGTGTTTAAAAAAGCTATCCAGCCAGGTTTTTACCACAAACATATAGGCATCGAAGGGATGGATGGATTTCAGCAGGGTTTTTTCCCGCAGGTTATCCACCAAACGGGTTTTGTGTGCATCGCTTTCCGTGATGGGTATGGCCAAATCCCACAATTCATCAAAATACTTCTCAGCCTCTTCAAAGCCATAATCTGAAATCTCCACATTAAATTCTTCTCTGTCGCTAAGCCCGGCTTTGCTTAGGTTGCTGCTGCCAGTGATGAAGAGATTGGTGCGGACTACCTGATGTTCTTTTAGATTAAAGAGGTAAAGCTTGGCATGGTTAGGTTTGGAAGTCTTGCGGATAATTATTCTGCCACAGACTATTTGTTCTATTATAAAGCTGGCCTGGCTATAGAATGCTTCATTGTCAAAGACATCGTTATTAATGGCTTTCAGCACCGATTCGTGGTAATCTTCTATCCGCTCAATCCTATTCTTGCCTGCTTTTTCGGCATATTCTACCAAGCCATAGTTTTGGGCATCCACATTTAAGCCTACCAGAATCTTTAGGGTAAGCTCTGGATTTGCTTTCAAACTCTCAATCAGCTCTGATATACCTGAGAAATAAAAGAAACCTACCAGGAACTTTAGCTCCAGGCTTTCTTTAATTAAGGTGCTTAGTCTGTGTTTTAGCGAGGTGTTTCCGGTATTGGTGATAAAATTACTCAATTTTCTTTACCCCCAAGGCCTTATCAGTTCCTTATGTGCGTTGCTTGCTGTAAACACATCAGCTTTGCAGCTTATGCCCAATACCCAAAATGTTAGACTTTGCATTATCCATCCTTGTATATACAAAAGTGCTTGGCCATGTTCAACTTACCATATTGCAACTGTTTAGCAAGCCAGAACCTAATAAAATCTACTACTACATCAATTTCGCAGACAAGGGCTGGGGAGTCAAGAACTTTATTGATCAATAATTTTCAAACAATTTTTCCCCCCTCGATTTACGGCAGCATTAAGAGTGCATGAAAGGTATGATTTTGCCTTATAAAACGAGGTCAGCTCGAAGTTGTCTTTTTTAAACACAGAGATAAGAAGAGAAAAGCAGAGAGCTAAATCCTGATTATGAACTTGATTGAAAACCCGTTTAGGTTACTCTTCTATGATTTCTTCCGGGGTTATCACGCCCTTTGGGTGGTTTTTTAGCTTGAACAAATCTGCAAAATAAGCATCGTAATATAGCACCGTAAGGCTGTTATCTTCAGCATAAACAATATGCACTGTGCGCGTGGTGGATAAAAACCAGATAAGTTGCTTGGTTTCTTCATCATAGTGGTTTTTTTCGCCGTGTAGTTGCTGCAGAGTTTCCATCACAAAGGCATCGTTTTCTTCCGTATTGGCTGGGTTATATTTAATAAACCAACCTACTATCCGCTGCGTTTTTGGTTCTACAAATACAATTATGGCATCAACAAGGTCGTTACTTTTGGGGAAAAAGCGAACCATGTTGTTAGTGGTGTCCCTGGCACTAAAATCGCTTAAGGACAGCAGTGAATCTGCCTCTGCCAAGGGAATGGCATAGGATAAATTGAACAGCCCCATTTGGGCAAACAACCCAGTGCAGGCCGTTAGTAGGATTATCACGCTTAAAAGTTTATTCATTTTGTGTCCAGTTCATTATTTTCTCCAAAATTGGGGACTGCATCAGCACGTCAACCGAAATCTGCTTTTGCCTATTGTTTTTCCCGCAGTTTTTTCCACCAGTCTATGCGTTTTTGAATCTCTTTTTCAAAGCCAAATGGACCCGGCTCATAATAGACTTTCTCTTTCATTTGCTCGGGAAAACACTTCTGATAGTAGTATTTATTCTCAAATTCATGGTCGTAGTGATAGTCTTTGCCATAATCCAGGTCTTTCATCAGTTTGGTGGGAGCATTGCGAATATGCAAGGGAACCCCAAAATGGCTGGTTTTGAGGGCATCTTTGGCAGCGGCTTTGTAGGCAGTGTAGAGGCTGTTACTTTTGGGGGCAGTGGCCAGATAAACCACCAATTGCGCCAGGGCATTATTCGCCTCGGGCATCCCGATAAACAGCAATGCGTCTTTTGCTGCAATGGCTTGCACCAGTGCGTTTGGATCTGCCAGTCCGATGTCTTCGCTGGCAAAACGAATTAAACGCCGTACCAGATAGCGGGGGTCTTCTCCAGCCTCCAACATACGTGCCAGCCAATACAGACCTGCCTGAGGATCGGAACCGCGTAAGCTTTTATGCAGTGCAGAGATAAGGTTGTAATGCTCCTCGCGGTTTTTATCGTAAAACATGGTTTTCTTAGCCAGGGTTTTGGCAAGATCATCAATAAGTGGATGCGGGTTCTTTTCCAGATAGGGCTTAATCAGCTCCAGTTCATTCAATGCCCTTCTGGCATCTCCCCCACAGTTTTGCGCCATCCAGCCCATGATTTTCTCATCTGGTTCCAGCTTCAGTTCTGAAAATCCCCGCTGTAAAATATCCTTCAGATCGGCTTCTTTCAATTGCTCCAAAACAAACACATGGCAGCGTGAGAGCAGCGCAGGAATCACCTCGAAAGAGGGATTTTCGGTTGTGGCACCAATCAAAATTACCGCTCCGCTTTCCACATAAGGCAAAAAAGCATCCTGCTGGCTTTTATTAAACCGGTGAATCTCGTCTATAAACAGAATACTCCGGTGGTTTTTAGTGCGGTGAATGTAATCAGCATCTTTCATCACGCCTTTCACATCGTTGATGCTGGATAGCACGGCCGAAAAATGGATAAAATGAAACCCGCTAACCTTTTCGATAATGCGGGCAATGGTGGTTTTTCCGGTTCCGGGTGGACCCCAAAGGATAAACGAATGATACACCCCGCTCTCTATCATTTGCTGCAACAGCGAATTTGTGGCTATCAGCTTCTCCTGTCCGCACAGCTCCTCCAGCTTTTGGGGACGCAGCTTTTCCGCCAGAGGAACGTCTTTTACACTTAGTTCATCTGTTTCAAATAAGGTGCTTTGATCTTTTCTGGCCATCAGATTACTATTCAATCCTCCATCAGACCGTTAAGTTCTGAGGGATCAAACCACTCCAAAGTTCCCTGCAAACGGTCAATTTCAGTTTGCAGCACAATCTTGTGGTTCTCTTCTTCTGCAGCGAATTTATTTAGTAGTTTTTTTATTTCAAAGCTATGGGTTTGATCTGCCAGGCTAAGATAAATCATGGCCGCCAAGTCTTCACGTTGTATGGCAAAATCCAAAACCGCCTTAGGATCGCCCAAGTTAAGCCCCTGCAATTCAATGGGTTCTTCTACTCGAACGGTTAAATCTTCGCCAGGAAACAATTCGGCATAGATTTCACGCACTTTGGTTTCATGATTTTTTTCCAGCACCACTAATTCGGTAAAAACAGCTTTAGTTTCGGGTTTCCCAAAGCTTTTTGCCAAAGCTTCATACAGCTTTTGAGCACGAATTTCGGCACTTATCACCATTTTGTAAGTTTCTTGTAATGTCATAATACTTTACCTCTCTGGTTTTAAGATAATCGTTTTTGCAGGCTGCGCACAGTTTTTTGGGCAGGGATTAAACAGTCCGGCGAATAAGTTGCACAGCATTTATATGCCTAATTCGTCTTAAGGGCAGCAACACGCTAAGCACGGTTAAAGCATAGCAAACAAAGATTATTAGCAGATAGTCCGATGCTAACAGCTTAACCGGCAAAGCCATGGCTGCACCATCTCCCATGCCCAGCTTTATCAGCCCTGTGTGCTGTTGCACCAAAAGCAACAAACTTCCCAGCCCCAGGCCAACGGCTATGCCAATGGTGCACAGTGCCAGTGCCTGATTTAAAAAGAGCTTCTGCAGATTCTGGTCGTTTAAGCCCAAAGCCTTTAATAGCCCCAGCTCACGTTTCTTTTGCGAGATTGTTTTCAAGAGGTTTCCGGTTAAATTGAAGCTGGCGATGATGAACATAAACAGCATAATGATGAACATGATAAACTTCTCAAAACGGATGGCGGTATATAGGCTGGAATCGAAGCTGCTCCAGTCCTCAATCCGGTTTTGCGGATAGGCAGTCTTCACACGCCGCAGGGCTTTTTCCGCACTCATTTGGGGTGGAGCTATAATTTCCAAATAGTCCACTTCCGCCTGGTAAGCAGCAAAAAATTCTGCATTGGATAGCGAAATGTAGCTGTAGCTTTGATCATATTCGGGCATGCCTGCCGCAAAAATGGCCTGGACTTTTAAATAGCGCACCTTTGGCAACATCCCAAATGCCGAAGGAACATTGAATACCGGGGATAAAACCTGAACTTCATCATTCAGATAAACTCCCAATTGCGAAGCCAAACCAGCTCCCAAGGCAATGCCATCAGCTTCAAAGCTTTGGGGCTCCAGGCTTCCTGCCACCAAACCCTGCATGGCATCGCTCCCTTTGGCAGAGGTCTTTATCAAATTGGAAGATACCTTACGCTGCCTGAACAAATCTATCCCAAAACACAGAGATGGCAAAACCACCTGGCCATTTTTAACCAGTAATTCGGTGCGAATAATGGGAGCAGAGGTGAAACCCATGGTTTGCAGTTTATCCATTATTTGCGGATAATTGGAAAGCGTTTTACCCTCATCTGCGCTTAGCCTGATCTGCGAAAAAGTGCCAACAATCCGTTTGCGGATATCGCTTCTAAAGCCGTTCATGACGCTGGATACGCAAAGCAGAGCCAAAACCCCAAGTGCTATCCCAATTAAGCTAAGATAGTGATTACGGCTGATGCCATGGGCTTTTCTGCCTTTCAGATATTTAATTGCAAGGTAATTAACGCTGTTGTTGTTTCTCATACTTTCGCAGAGCAATGTCCCATAACAGCCAAAGTCCGTCAAGCTTTGTTTTTTAAAGTTTTGGCTTGATTTTTGCAGGAAAGTGCATTAGAATGTTTGATGAGAGAATGAATATTATATGAAAAAAGAGAGCTTTGAGGCTTTCCTGAAAACAAATGAAAAGCGCATATTTCGCTATTTGCACAATTTGTGCGGGAACGAACAGGATGCCATGGACGTAGTCCAGAGCGTTTTTGTGGCTGTTTATCAGAATATGGATAGAATTGAAGATAGCACAGCTTTGGCATACACTTATAAAATTGCCCATAATAAATGCATGACTTTTTTAAAACAGCGCTCCCGCTATGTGATGGTTGATCCCTCGTCTTTTATAAATATTGCCGATAAACCAAGCGGAAAGCCGGAACAGAACTATGATGAACTAAATAAAGCTGTGGCTGCTTTGCCACCCAAGCTCGCAGCGGTTATTCAACTTCAATATTATGACAAACTTAGCTACAAGGAAATTTCCAGTGCTTTGGGAATTAGCGTAAAAGCGGTGGAATCGTTGTTAGTGCGGGCAAAACGCATCCTGCGAAAAAAAATGTGCAGGACTAAGCAAGATGATGAGTAATATTAGTGTCCACCTGATGCAGTTACTGCAAAAGGGAATAAACTAAAGGAGAAGAAACATGAGATGCAGCAAAGCTAAACGCTACTTCGACCTGGCGAATGACCAAGAGCTGAACACTAAACATCGCACAGCTTTGAACGTTCATATTGCCAATTGCTCACGCTGCCAAAAATGGCAAACTGAAGCTTCCAGACTGCATACCATGCTTTCTGAAACAAAACAGATCGAATTCCCAGCTTGGGTTCATGCACAAATAATGGACAAGGTGCACCGTCTTGATAATGTGCGTCCCAGCTTTATCCGTCGTTACAAACTTGGCCCTGCCACCGCTGCTTTGGCTGTGATCATCAGCTTTTGGGCTGGCGCACAAGTGGGCAAAACCAGCTATAATAATTCTATAACAGAGGTTAGCGAAACCTCTACCAGCTTTGCTACAGCCGATGCAAGTGATTTTGGGGAAAATAGCCTGCTGGACAGCTATTACTTGAATGGAGGTTCCAATGAGTAAGCACTGGCTTATTATACTGCTTCTGGTTTCCTTCAGCTTTAATCTGGCTTTCCTCGGCAGCTTTATCTATCTTCGCTTTTTTATGCCTTGCCCTATGCCCCAACCCCGAATAGAAAGGCCGATGATGCCCCCACCTCACGCAAAAGCCTTCTTTGAAAAAGACACGGAAATAAGGCAGTTACGTGATAGATTTGACGGGACGAAAGTTAATCTGATGCAAGAACTGGCCAAGAATCCCGTGGATGATAAAAAAGTAAACGAAATAATCGATTCTTCCCTGGTGCTGCAAAACACTCTGGAACGCAGACTGGGACAAAAGATTGTGGCATACCGTAAAACCATGACTCCGGAAGAAGCCAGAGAACACTTCCTCCGGCGTGCAGAAAACATGAAAAACCGTCCACCACATATCATTAAACATAAAAACAGGAGAAAACCATGAAGAAACTAATCATACTCAGTATCGCCCTGCTGCTAATCAGCAGTATGCTAATCGCACAAAAAATGGATAATAAACGTGGCTTTGCCCCAGCCATAGACTGTCATAACACAAACCTAAAATCCCGTCCTGCACCGATGGGACCAATGATGGATTGCATGGACGAATTGAACTTAACTGATGCCCAAAAAACCAAATTTGCAGAACTTAGAACCACTTTCAGCAAAACTGAAAACACGCTTCAGGCCGAAATTGAAAACCTGAGAATAGACCTGAGAACAGCTATGAAAGACGAAAACTACAAACAAGCCAAAGACCTGAACAAACAAATCGCCACGAAAGAAACTGCCTTGGCCGATGCAAGGATAGATTTTACCGCTGCCCGCCAGAAAGAACTGACCAAAGAACAAAAAGAAATTCTGAAAAACAAGATGCCCATGATGATGGGTATGCACAGTAAAGGCATGATGGGTAAAGGCAACAAACAGGGCATGATGATGGACAGAATGCATAGAATGTCCGATGACTGTAACGACTGTGACGACCAGAGCCAAGCTCCCAATCACAAACCCCTGATGGAATCTCCCAAATAAATATCCCTCCTCAGCAACACACAATCGAGTAGGGTGATGCTGGATAATCAAATCCAGCATCATCCCTCTCACAGAACCGTGCGTACGGATATCGTACACGGCTCCTGATAACCCTTGTAATTACTCTACGTAATTAAACAAAACACCGGTCTTGATACTTGCCAAATCAAACAACTTCATTTCTGCGAACCACTTGTTGGGCAAGGCAAAGTCTATATACTTTAGTTTTAACTCTAAAAAGACCAGAGGACAGTTGCAAATAGTAACGCTTGGGACAAATACGAAACTACTACGAAATAATTTTGGGTTTTGACTTACAATTTTGCCTCTGCTTGCGATCTTTGCAGCTACCACAATCTTCACAACAATCCAACCGAGCTTCATTCTGTCCTATCGGACAAAATTGTGAGTTAAAACGAAAAGGAAGAGGTGGCAGGAGGCGTACTTTAGTTTTAACTCTAAAAAGACCAGAGGACAGTTGCAAATAGTAACGCTGTGAACAAATAACGAAACTACTACGAAATGGGAGTTGCAATCCCAGGGAGTCTTTTTAGAGTCAAAACTTAACAGGCATAACGGATGTCTTGAATATCTGCATCAATCAAATCATCCAAGATAAACGAAGACCCAGTATTGAAGAACGACGAGACCAAGGGCAAATCAAAATCAGGCTCGATTAAAAAATGGGAGTATGCCTGCAAAGAAAACGATTGACAGCAAAAGGGGATTAAGAAACCATGCCTTTTAAATGAAGCCGCACGCTTCAGCCTTGTGGCAAATACCGCTGCTAAGGCCATCAGATATATATAGTTAAGATGATTAAATCATTACTATGAAGAATGCGGAATTCAGCAAAACTGAGTTTCGCATTTTTCATTTCCGGTAAGAAGGAGGTTCTTATAATCCGGATTAAAAAAGGGAAAGCCAGAACCAAAGAAGTGGTGCCAAAAGAGCGCATTAACACTCAGATTAATGCCGACAAAGTTCGCCTGATAGGCCCCGATGGCAAACAGATTGGTGTGGTAAGTTTGCGCGAAGCGTTGCGCCGTGCCGAAGAAGTAAATCTCGATTTGGTGGAGATTTCCCCCAATATCGATCCGCCGGTATGCCGCATATTGGATTTTAGCAAATACTATTTTGAGAAAGAAAAGAAAGCCCGAGAAGCGCGTAAAAGACAGCATGAAGTGGAAGTTAAGGAGATTAAGTTTGGCCCCAATACCGAAGAACACGACTTCAATTTCAAGCTGACCAACGCCACAAAATTTTTAAAACAGCACAACAAGGTAAAATTCACCGTGAGATTTCGCGGTCGTCAGATGGCACATAAAGAGCTGGGTTACAAAGTTCTGGAAAAAGTGAAAGCCGAGATAATTCATTTCGCAGACGTGGATAGTGAGCCTGTATCCGACCGCAATTTACTGTCCATGGTCGTAAGCCCCAAAAAGGATATCGACCGGATTTTGGCTAAAGATGCAAAAACCGGCGAACCTGTAGCAGCAGATTCAAGCCTGGCAGAAAGCACTTCTACCCCAGTTGCCGAACCGCTAACCCCTGCTATTCCGGTTCTCGATACCCCTGAAACAGATAAAGAGTAAAAAAGCTATCAGATAGACGTTTAAAGTAAATTATAAGACTTTGTGAGCTGTTGTCGCAACTATTGTAGTAGTTGTGGCCACTGCTTGAACAAATGCATTAAATAGATTAATTAACAAGGAGATAAAAATGCCAAAGATCAAAACAAATCGATCGGCCGCCAAAAGGTTTAAGGTTACCGGCAGCGGTAAGATTGTGCGCCATCATGCCAAAAGCGCACATATCAAAACCAAGAAATCCCCCAAATTGAAACGCCATCTTCGCTCCAGCGCAATCATCCGCAAATGTGATGAGAAGAGAATTTTCCGGATGCTGGGAATTTAACAGGAGGAATGAAAAATGCCAAGAACTACTAATAACGTTGCCGCCCATCGTCGCAGAAAAGCCTTTATGCTAAAAGCCCGTGGCTATTTTGGCTGCCGGAGTAAAACTTACCGCGTTGCCCGTCAAACCGTGGAACGCGCCATGCAGTTCCAATTTGCCCATCGCAAACTTAAAAAACGGCAGTTCCGCAGCTTGTGGATCACCCGCATAAACGCTGCCTGCAGAATAAATGACATGAGTTACAGCCGCTTTATCAACGGCTTGCATAAAGCCAATATTGATATTAACCGTAAAACCCTGGCCCACCTGGCCTGGCACGATGCCCCAGCATTTGCCAAGTTGGTGGAAATTGCCAAGGGCTTATAGAAAGCTAAAATCTGTTTTTGATTGGCTGGATTCCCGCCTCCGCGGGAACGACACAATTGTAGCAGAATTGACGAAATGCAAGTAGTATTGACGACTTGCAAGTCGAATTGA
>DIXL01000031.1 GCA_002428685.1 Cloacimonetes bacterium UBA6081
TTCCCAATCGGGAGATCGGCTTCCCGATGCTTGACATGACACTAGACAAAATTGTCGTTCCCGCGGAGGCGGGAATCCAGCCCATAATAATCCCGCAGGGATGATAATAATTGTTGAGGCAAACGCTGAATTATCTGCCGCTCTTCCAGAGCTCTTTCGATGCTGGATTCCCGCCTCCGCGGGAAGGACAGTAACCGATGTCCTGATTACACAAACTATTTTGCGGTATAAGGAACTTGACATTGGCCTACATATAATCCCAGTCTTCAAAAAACTGGTCGATAAGCAGAATGGGATTGTTCCACGTTGCTTTTACTTTCAGTCTGTCTGCCCCATCCAGAGTTTCACCATTGGTGTTGAAGATACAATTTGGCAGGATGATAATCTCGTCAGTGTGAGGCACAAGTTGCTGAGCCAAATCGCTGTAGGTAATTAATCCGCAGACGCTTATCTGAGGCCCAAAGAAATCGTTAAGGATCACTTGCACTCGAATTGTTTGGTTCTCCAAACGGTTGTTCAATTCCGCCGCGATTTGATTTATAACGGAAATTGCACTTATCGAACTAATCATCAGGTAGTTGTGTGGTTTTTTCCGCAGTTCTTTCAGCAAACTGCGCTTTTTACTCTTGAACATCTGCAAAGCCAAGCGCAGCATACCGATACCGTTTTCCAACTGAGGATAATCCGCATAGTAGTTCTCTTCGGGAATAGGGTGTCCGGCCAGAACCAAAAATTCATCTGCCGGATAGACGATGGAGGAATCATATTTCCGGCGTAAATCTGAAATCATCTGCAAAACCTGCTCTGCCCCAGATGCATCAAAGGCTTGCAAGGCACAAAGCCCGGCACGGAATTTGGTTAACCCCACAGGAACAATACCGATCGACAGGATATTAAGAGAACTTCGCAGCAGATCATGCAAAGTTCGCTCTAAGGCCTCCCCATCATTAAACCCTGGAACACAAACAATTTGCAGATGAAAACAAATGCCAGCTTTGCCCAACCGTGATAACACCCCCATCGCATCAACCGGATTGAGGGAACGCATCATCTTCTGGCGCAGTGCGTTGTCCGTTGTATGCAGCGATACATACAAGGGTGAAATATGCTGGTTGGTAATGCGGGAGATGTCCTCTTTCAGCAAGTTTGTCAGTGTGATGTAATTGCCAAACATAAAGCTATAGAGATAGTCATCATCTTTGCCGTATAGGCTGCTGCGTAATTGTGGTGGCATTTGGTCTATAAAACAGAAAATGCAGGAATTACCGCATTCGCGAATTTGATAAGGTTCCGGCTCTATCCCCAAAGGACGGTTATTTTCGCGCTGGATAGTGATAATCCGCTTTTCCCCCTTTGGCGAAAGCAGCTCCAAATCAAACTGATAATCAGAGGTAAAAAACTCAAAATCCAAAAAATCCCGCACCAGGTTCTTGTTTACCGAAATCACTGTCTCACCCGCAACAATGCCCTGGGAGGCAGCAAGACTTTTAGCCTGGACGTTTTGAATGATAATGGCCATCAGGAGTGCCCAACCCCATTTGCCAGTGAGGCAGGGATTTCCAAAATGAAGCGCGAACCCTCACCCACGGTGCTTTGCACTTTAATTTGCCCCTGCAGCAGGTTTACTATCTGATAGGATAATCCCAAGCCAATTCCCATTCCGCTATAGGGACGGGTAATGCTATTATCGACCTGCTCAAACACCTCAAAGATGTGGGGAAGTTTTTCTGCAGGAATCCCGATGCCGCTATCCGATATATCCAGGCACAATAAAACCTTGTTTTTGTTAAGGGTCTTACAATTTACTCGGAAGGTTATGTGCCCTTTAGAAGTATATTTAATGGCATTTGAGATAATGTATCCTGCCACGCGCTCCAGCTTTTCTCTGTCACAGACAACTTCTGGCAGATCTGCAGCACATTCCATAATGGGATTGAGGTTTTTTGCAAGTATCAAAGGGCGAAAATGCTGCCAAAGCTTGTCTGCAATAGCTCCCGGATGGCAGGGTCGAGGGTTTAGGACGGTTTTCCCGAGCTGCAAATTACTGATATCCAAAAGATTGCTGATTATTAGCAGCAGCTTTTTGCCGCTAGCAATAATCACCTCTACATATTCAAGCTGCTGCGCGTTAAGCCCGCTACTGTTAAGCATTTGGGCAAATCCCATGATGGCATTCATCGGGGTGCGGATTTCGTGGCTGATATTGGCAATAAAGGCACTCTTTGCCTGTGCCACGGTATCGTGTGGTAAACCGTGGTTATTAGCCTTGTTTTCTCCGGTTTTGCGTTTCCGGTATTGAGTGGATTTTCTCAAGTGTTTCTAATCCTGTCGTAGCGGAATTTAAACCGTTTTATACCCTCAAAGATGGTGCGGGCTATACGTTCCTGATATTCTTCATTTAGCAGTAATTGTTCTTCCTCAGCATTGGAGATAAACCCCATTTCAATCAGGATAGACGGCATAAAGGCACCGCGTAATACGTAGAAATTGGCTTGTTTTACGCCTCGGTCCAAGGCTTTGGTTCCAGCCACCAAGTTTTGTTGCACGTTTATGGCCATGCTGTTGCTGTTTTCCAGATGCTCTGTCTGGCTAAGATCGCTTAAAATAAAATTCAGATCATCATATTTGCTTTTAGCAGCACTACCACCTTCAAAGCGTTCTACAACATCGTTTTCCAATGCTTCCACAGCACGTGCATCGGAAGTTTGGGCTGTGGATAGATAGTATGTTTCCAAGCCTTTGGACTGGGTGCTTTTACTGGAATTTGTATGAATGCTCACAAATAAATCCGCTTTTTTGTCGTTGGCAAAGCGGGTTCTATCCTGCAAAGATACAAAGCGGTCATCACTACGGGTCAAAAGTGCATTCACTCCCAATTCTGTTTCCAGCATGTGCTTCAGTTTTAAAGCCACAGCCAGGTTGATAACCTTTTCCTGAGCCTTCAATTTTTTACCCACTGCTCCAGGATCTTTGCCACCATGCCCCGGATCAAGCACAATGGTCATGACGCTATTGTCCTTTGGCTTGGCAATGGTAAGGGTTTTACCACTCCGCTTTACCAGAGAGCCAAAATGAGTCTGCAGGTGCTCGGTTACAAAAATTGAAGGTAAATACAGCTTAGACCCCTTACGCAGCAAGGGGTAATACATATTATATGAAGTTGTTTTATAGGTATAATAGGGCGATGCTTCCAAAAAGATAAATTGTTCGTCATAAATATGCAGATACAATCTGTTATCCGAACGATCCTGTTTTCCGATTGCCTTAAATAAGCTGTTAAAATCATCCATATCCACATAGCGGATGCTTTTGAAAGTAGTTTCGTTCAGGCTTTCCGCCTTGCTTTGTCCGGTTATTTGAATACTTATGTTCGCAGAGAGGCAATAGCCGGCTAAAAGCATCAAGATTGCAAAATAGAAATGTTTCTTCATAATCAATACTCCGCTGCAGAATAATTGGGGGTTACATTACATTCAACCAAGTTAGAATTTCGCACAAACCTGGGTGTCCAGGCATCGGAACAGGAAAGCTCTTGCGTGTAAATGTGCGAAAAGCCAAGCTGCAGAGCCGAATCCACCACAGCATCGTATTCTGCTTGAGTAATTCCTCGCTGCAATTCTGGATATTTAGCTGCTTCACCTGCTGGATAGTATTGCCCCATAATGCTTAAGGTGTGATGTAAACCCAGCTGATCTGCAATCGTGCGCAGAGTTTTTTGGGTTCCGCTCAGGCCATCAGGCAAGATCAGAAGTCTGATGATCAATCCTTTTACGGCTATGCCATTGGGATTTATCTGCAGGGGGCCTACCTGTCTGTCCATTTCCAGAATAGCTTTCAATGCTATGGCAGGATAATCTGCTGCAGATGAATACTTGAGGGCATAAACTCCATGCGCATACTTGTAGTCAGGCAGGTAAATATCTATCAGACCTTCCAGCTTTTGCAGCGTGGATACCTTTTCATAAGCAGAGCTGTTCCACAGAAGCGGAATGGTTAAACCCCTGTCTTTGGCCAGATTGATGGCGTCGATAATCTGAAAAGTGTAGTGCGTGGGAGTAACCAGATTTATATTGTGTGCTCCGCTATGTTGCAGTTCCAGCATCATTTGGCAAAGCTCAGTGGGGCTGATCTGTTGTCCCCAGCCAAGCACCGAAAGATTATAGTTTTGGCAAAACACACAGCGTAAATTGCACCAGGAAAAGAAGATGGTTCCGCTGCCCCTGGTTCCGCTGAGGGGAGGTTCTTCTCCCAGATGCAAAGTGTGCAAATTTACCGTCAACTCTGCCGGAGCACCGCAAAATCCGGTTTGCTCATATCTATTCACTCCGCAATTGCGGGGACAGTTATCACAATGCAGCAGGGACGGATAAATCATACTATCTTCCCTTCAAGCCTACTAAGAGGTTGTCGTTCCCGCGGAGGCGGGAATCCAGCATATTAATACATTCTTTTCCGTTCATCAGATAACCTTATGTTTATCAACATAATAAATGTGCCACCACTAAAGGGATTTGTCTGAGCTGGATTCCCGCCTCCGCGGGAACGACAGCTTGTTTTTTTTGGACATAAGTTACTTGACATAGCACTATTTCTTTAGCTTAAAGGCACCTGGAAGCAGTTCCTTTATTGTGGTTTTTGTCGCAGAAGTTCGATTGGCATAGATAACTATCATATTGGGGTTAAACTCATAAATCACCTGTCGGCATGCTCCGCACGGAGGAAATTCCTCATTGCTATCCACATAAATGGCAATGGCTTGCATATCCTTTCTGTGCCCTGCATTGACTGCCGAAAATATGGCATTACGTTCGGCACATATCGTAAGCGAATATGAGGCATTTTCCACGTTACAGCCGTCATAATAGTTATCTTTGGGGCAACGAACCGCAGCTCCCACTTTGTATCCGGAATATGGTGAGTAAGCATTTTCACAGGCTTTTTTTGCTATCAAAAGCAGCATCTGATCTTCAAGATTTAATTCTGTCATAATCTATCTCCTTATGCCAACATTGCCAATATTAAGCCGCCGGCAATTACAGAACCTATCTGACCGCCAACGTTTACGCTAACCGCCGGCATCAGCAGGAAGTTGAAGGGGTCTTCTTTTTGTCCCATTTGATGAATCACTCTGGCACTCATAGGAAAGGCGGAAATGCCACAAGCTCCAATCATGGGATTTATTTTCTTCTTTTTGAATACATTCATCAGTTTGGCAAACAGCACTCCCCCTGCTGTGTCAAATACAAAGGCTACCAAGCCCAAAGCCAGAATCAACAATGTTTGCGGCACCAGAAAATATTGGCCCTCCATCTTGCTGGCAATGGTGATACCCAAAAGGATGGTTACCAGATTACCCAGCTCGTTCTGAGCACTTTTACTAAGGCTTTCCAGCACTCCGGATTCGCGAATCAGGTTGCCAAACATTAAAAAGCCGATAAGTGCTAACGAGGCGGGAACAAATATTCCGGAGATCACGGTGATAGCTATGGGAAAGATGATTTTTACAATCTGGGGCACGTCGCCACTATGATATTCCATGTGAATCTGCCGCTCTTTTTTGGTGGTAAGCAGCCTGATAACCGGAGGCTGAATAATTGGCACCAAGGCCATGTAAGAATAGGCGGCCACAGAGATTGGGCCAAGCAAATTGGGGGCAAAACGGTTTGCAACATAAATAGAAGTTGGGCCATCGGCAGCACCGATTATGCCAATACTGGCAGCTTCTTTTATCGGAAATCCCATTGCTGCCGCAAGGAGAATTGTAACAAAGATGCCAAATTGAGCCGCAGCACCAAACAGCAGCATAGAGGGATTTTTCAGCAAGGGCGAAAAATCTATCATCGCTCCAATGGCGATGAAGATTAAAAGCGGAAAAAGCTCTGTATCAATCCCAGCCCTAAATAGAATTGTTAAGGGGCCGTGTTCTCCTATGGCTGCCGAAAAAGGGATATTGGCCATGATCGTGCCAAAACCAATTGGCAACAGCAAGGTAGGCTCGTATTTATGCTTGATTGCCAACCAGATTAATACCAGCCCAATCAGGATCATGATCACCTGTTTTAGCTGAAATCCCAGCAAGCCGGATACTAAAGTTTCCATGCATTAAACTCCCAATCTATATCTGATTTGCCATTATTACACATAGGCTTGGATTGTCAAGCTTGTTTTAGAAATTCTCACATCCCCCCGTTTTTTAAACAGAGTATGATATGCTGATTTTCTTCATGCCATTTTCCTTGATAGGGATTTAAGTTGAACCTTGTAACCGAGCTAAAGCTGGTATCCACAAGTTCCGATAAGCGATAATATACAAAACCGTAAATCTTCTTCCAGTTTAGTGTTGTGTCAAACTTAGTATGTCGCAAATAGTATTGGTGTGGCAATCTCCTGATTGCCACAAGNNCCACAAGCCGATCGGGAGATCGGCTTCCCGATCGGGAGATCGGCTTCCCTATGCTTGACATGACAATAGGTTCGCATATTTCATAATGGCAGGGAATGCGATCAAGGGTTGGCCATTCTAATATATAGATTAGAATATGTTATGTGGCCAATTGGACTTCAATAGCATCGAATAAACAACAAAAGGAGAAAAACATGACAAAATTCATCTCAGCCTGTGGCTTGGATTGCCCCGCTTGCGAGTGTTACAAAGCCCATAAATCTAACGATCCCGAAGCCAAAAAGGACATCGCCACCCGCTGGAGCAAAACCTATGATGCCCAGCTTTCGGCTGCAGACATAGCTTGTGATGGCTGTATGAGCACTGGAGCACACTTTTCCTGGTGCAACAAATGCCCCATCCGTGCTTGCGTGGGAGAAAAAGGCTTTCAAAGCTGTGCCGAATGCAGCAGCTTTCCCTGCCCAACTAATGAGTTTTTATACAACGCTGTTCCCAGTGCCAAAGAAAACATCATCAGCCTCCGCTAACTATTTTTTCCCCAATAATTAAACGCCGCCATTGTAAACCAATAGCGGCGTTATGTTTCTAAACAGATTCCTAAAAGGAAAACCTATTTATGTTTATGACGATTCTTCCGCAGACGTTTTTTCCGCTTGTGTGTGGCGATTTTATGACGTTTTTTCTTCTTTCCGCACGGCATAATAGTAGCTCTTACTTCTTGGTCTTTACGTCAACAACATTACCTTTGAATTCACGGGAGAATTTGAAGGTTGGGACGGTTCTTTCCGGGACTGGAACTTTTTCATCGGTCTTGGGATTGCGGCCAACGCGGGGTTTGCGGGTTTTCAGTTTGAAGGTGCCAAAGCCACGAACTTCAATGTGACTGCCCTGGGCCAGGCTATCCTTAATGGATTGCAGAAGGGCGTCAACTACCACAGCTACGTCTTTGCGGATGATTCCGGTGTTTTCCGAAATGATCTTCACTAAATCGGCTTTCGTCATTTTGTTTCTCCTTTAGATCGGTTGTTTTTATTTTTTCTGCCTAAGCTATCAAGCATTCTTCCAATAAAGTCCTATGAAATAAACCCTTAGGTTTTATGTCAAGGGAAAAATCAACACAAGCAAAAAAACTTTGGCAGAGGGCTTTTTGCATAAAGGCTTGGAGGCATTGCATTTATTATCTGCCGACTCAGACTGAAGGTGTTTGCTCAAATTATCATCTCAGGTTTATCAAAACCATCATACGCCCAAAAGCATGCATCCCAAGCAAAAGCAGACTACATATTGGATTAGTGGTGCTAATATATTTCTCTTGACATTTAGCTACACTTCTATCATCGTGAGCCAAGTATTAGCTGCACTCATGTATTTGGCTAATAACTAATAATTTATGGGAAGGTTACCTATGAATGCCATCGGACTTTTGCCCCAAACAAGCTTCTGCACAATGCAGGTTGTCGGAAAAAACCTGATTCTGCACTACGAAGGCAGGCAGCACTGCCTAAAACTTTGTAACAGCCTGAAAAAACTTCTTGCACTCTTATCTCATCCCGGCATGCCTATTACTTATCTGATGCTGGATACAAGCCCCAATGCCATAGAGGCTAAATACAGGCAGTTTGGTGATCATGTTCAATTGGAAGAAAATGGATTACACGCTCAGGAAAGCTTTCTTCGCATACCCATGGTAGATTTGAAGACAGTGAAAGCCGTGAAGCAGCGCTTATTGCAGATTATCTCCCAGCAGGCAGAAAGGGAGGAATATTGCGATCTTGCCCCTTTGGAAGAACTGCAAACCGAACAGGAACAGTTGGTTGCATATCTTAAAGAAGTGTATCGCCCCCAAGGTATTAGCAAGGGTTTTTGCGATGAGGGAGCTTTATTGCATAAACGGGTTCAGAAAAACCTGTTGCGTGCTTTGGCACAGATTAATGAAGTGGAACCCTATTTGGCCAGACAGATCAAAGCCTCGTTGAAGCTGCATCAGACCATAGTATTTCACCCGCAACAGCTTCAGATCGAGATTCTGGGATTTATTTAGGTTTGGCAGGGACAAAATATGGCTTATAATAAGAAAGAGTGGCCTTTAGGTCATCACAAACATGAATTATTAAGGAGAAAGCCATGGAGGCCTTCACATTTTACAATCCAACTCGCGTAATTTCGGGGGTTGGAATGATTAGAAACATCGGCAAGGAACTGAAAAATGACGGGGTTAAAAGTTGCCTTATGGTGGCTGGAGGCGGTTCTATCAAAGAAAATGGAGTTTACAATCAGGTTTTGGAATCCCTCCGTGAGCACCAGGTAGAATTCCACGAAATTTGGGGAGTACAACCCAATCCGACCTTGGAGAAAGTGCTCGAAATAGTTAGCCTGGCTAAAGAAAAACAAGTTGATGCCATTCTTGCTGTAGGTGGAGGCAGCGTTATTGATAGTGCAAAAACTGCTGCTGCCGGCGTGTTTTTACAAAATCCCTGGAGTGCTTTTATCGGAAAAGAAAAAATAGATAAAGCCCTGCCGCTATACACGGTGCTTACCCTTTCGGCAACAGGTAGCGAAATGAACGGTAGTGCCGTCATTACCAATTCTGGCACCAAACAAAAATTCGGAATTTCATCTACCCGATTATACCCCCGCTTAAGTATTATTGACCCGGCTGTCCAATGCAGCCTGCCATTTAAACAAACTGCCAACGGAGCGATTGACTCTATGGCACATATTTTGGAGTATTATTTTGCCGACGATAAAGCCATCAGCACTCTTGCGGTTAGCGATGCCTTATTGAAAACCATTGTGGATATGACAGACCGCTTAAAGCTGAATCCAGGAGACCTGCTTGCACGAGGGAATTTGGCTTGGTGCGCTTCGTTGGCCTTAAATGGACTAACAAGCGTGGGACTAAAAGGCGGAGATTGGGCTTGCCACCAAATTGAGCATGCCTTTTCAGCTCTCCATCCCGATATTTCACACGGTGAGGGCTTGGGAGTTATTTTCCCGGCTTGGATTGAATATATGAGCGAGAAAGACCACACCCGTTTTCTACGGTGGTCAAAAAACACCTGGGGAGAAGAAAATGTGGCACGAGGCGTTCACAGGTTCCGCGAAAAAATCGAAAACTGGGGATTGGCTACCAGCTTGCGCGATTTGGGTATCAAAGAAACTGAGCTTACCGAAATCGTCCGTTTAATTATGGTTACTCCCCGCATCGGTGCTGTAAGTAAATTCAATTCTAACGATGTGGAGTCGCTATTGATGCTGGCATATTGACAGGTGCAGGAGCCCTTCTAAGTGTGGAGTAAATTTAAGTGTGGAGTAAATTTAAGTGTGGAGTAAATTTAAGTGTGGAGTAAATTTAAGTGTGGAGTAAATTTAAGTGTGGAGTCGTTTAAGCCTTTCCAAATTCCAAGGCTATCTCCAATTTTCACGGCTTAAAGGACTACACACGTCAGTAGCAGATTTGTGATAGTGGGATGCCAAGAATGCCGTGTGTAGTCCTTGCCACCCTACAATATGAGATAGCTTTAAAATGAGCACTGGTGGCAACGACTCCACACTTACAGAGACTCCACACTTACAGAGAGGAAAGAAAAAAGGAAAAAACCATGCGTGTAAGGCAAGTGCAGTTTAGTAAGGGCTCGTTTTATCATCTTTACAATCATTCCGCAAAGGGAGAATTGCTGTTCAGAGATTCTCAAGACTATGATATGTGCCTAACCCTCTTCTCAAAATACATTAGTAAGGATTTTTATGAGTTGGGAGCATATTGCCTGATGCCCAATCACTATCATATGTTAATTAGGCAGCTAACCACCGCACCCGTAACTGAGCCCTTCTTTCAAATTTGGCAGAGATATTCACGCTATTACAATAAGAAATACGCTCAATTTGGCTCCATCTTCTGTGAAAAACTCCAACATGTTTGGATAAATAACGAACTACACCTGCAAGCATTATCTGCCTATATCCATCTTAATCCGGTAAAAGCAAGGCTGGTTACATCTCCAGAGTTATGGCTATATTCAGACTTTTTGGATTGGATTGGACAGCGCACCTCTAAGCTTTTTAATCCAGCCTTGCGGGATGTATATTACCGTAATAGTGCAGAATATCAAGACCTGATCCAATACTTTTCTACTGCTCAAATTGAAAAGAGATTGTTAATAGACGACTAAGCAAGTGTGGAGTCGTTTAAGCCTTCCCCAATTCCAAGGATATCTCGTTGTAAGTGTGGAGTCGTTTAAGCCTTTCCAAATTCCAAGGCTATCTCGTTGTAAGTGTGGAGTCGTTTAAGCCTTTCCCAATTCCAAGGCTATCTCCAATTTTTTCGGCTTAAAGGACTACACACGTCAGTAGCTGATTTGTGAAAGCCGGATGCCAAGAATGCCGTGTGTAGTCCTTGCCACCCTACAATATGAGATAGCTTTAAAATGAGTGCTGGTGGCAACGACTCCACACTTACAGAGAGGAAAGAAAAAAAACCATGCGTGTAAGGCAAGTGCAGTTTAGTAAGGGCTCGTTTTATCGATTAAATAAGTATAGAGTAAATTTAAGTGTGGAGTCGTTTAAGCCTTCCCCAATTCCAAGGCTATCTCCAATTTTTTCGGCTTAAAGGACTACACACGTCAGTAGCTGATTTGTGAAAGCCGGATGCCAAGAATGCCGCGTGTAGTCCTTGCCACCCTACAATATGAGATAGCTTTAAAATGAGCACTGGTGGCAACGACTCCACACTTACAGAGACTCCACACTTACAGAGAGGAAAGAAAAAAGGAAAAAACCATGCGTGTAAGGCAAGTGCAGTTTAGTAAGGGCTCGTTTGATCATCTTTACAATCATTCCGCAAAGTACTCCAGATTAAACATAATCAATCAGGCGAAAACAGATTTTTATTGACAATTTGGGGTGAGTAGAAGCTGATGCTATCAAGTGAAATACTAAATTGCTTAGATAGGAGAGATAGATGCTTACCATTGACTGGAAAGAACGGCTGAATATGGATACTGCGGATTATATAGCAAAAAAGCTACCCAAGAGTGATTTTGATTTTGAGATCATCTTCAACGCTTATCCCGAAAGGGTCAATGGCAAAATACCTGCCGAAGTAATCTATCATGTGGCAAGTTATTTATTGCAACTTATCGGCAAGAAGCATGAAGACTATCTGCCCTTTTACCGCGCCCTTTGGAACAAAAAAGGCGATTATGGCAAACTGGCCTTTTCTCAGATTATCAGTAAGCTGCTGAACAAGAAACCGGCAGTGTATATGCCCCTTTTGGACGAGGCTTTAAACAGTGCAAGCAGCACCGAGATTGCTGCCATATTTGATAAAGTTATGCTGCCTCTACTGCGTAAATATCCTGAAAAATACCTGGATAAAGCCTATCAATACAGCGGCAGTCCCAAGGCAGACCTACGCAAAAACGGTCTGCATCTGCTGGTGAAACTGCTAAAAAAACGGGAAGATTTGATACCTACCATTATGGAGCATTTTTCGCATCAATGGGTATATCCCTTGGGAGACACCATGCCAAATCATGTTTTGATGCTGAAAGCAGTGGCAAAGCAAAATCCGGAATACTATTTAAAAGTGTGGCAGGAATATGGCCAAAGCCGCGACCCGCAGATTGTGGAATTGCTGTGTGCCACCGTTACGGAATATTTGCCCGAAATTGAACCCCCGATTGAGTTGTGGTGCAAAAGCGGAAATGCCCGTTTGAAAAAAGCTGCCACTACTGCCCACAAAATCCTGCTGAAAAAGAAAGGTGCATAGGGAGTTATGGATTTAAGCCTGTTCATTACCAAGCCCGGAATGGAAAAGCTGCAACAGCGCATCAATGATTTGATGAACGAACGCCCGGAAGTGATAAGAGCTGTTGCCATAGCCCGTGAATTTGGAGACCTTAGCGAAAATGCAGAATACAAAGCAGCCAAGGAGCGTCAACGCTATATTGATGGAGAAATTGACCATCTGCGCCGTCGCTCTGCCGTTTTGAAAGTGATTGATACCAGCAGCTTTCCCAAGGATATGGTTCGTTTTGGCAGCTATTGTGTTGCAGACGACGTCAGTAATGATGAACGTCTTTGCTACCATGTGGTAGGTGCAGAAGAACTGAATTTCAGTCATGAGGAAGGCGTTTTAGCCGTATCGGTGGTTTCTCCCATAGGTAAATCGCTGTTAGGCAAAAAAGTGGACGAAATTGCAGTGGTGCGAGCTCCTATGGGCGAAAGAAATTTGAAAATAATCGAAATTAAATAAAATGGAGAATCCATGAAAAAATCCGAGACCAAAAAGAACGCTCTGGTTTATGAGCGTAAAAACTTCTGGAAAGATGC
The DNA here is from genome assembly GCA_002428685.1 of Cloacimonetes bacterium UBA6081. Lineage (GTDB taxonomy): Bacteria > Cloacimonadota > Cloacimonadia > Cloacimonadales > Cloacimonadaceae > Cloacimonas. Next base: position 12,737 of record DIXL01000031.1, read on the forward strand.
TCCGGCTGAAGAGCAAAAACAAGCCTTTGCTTATGCCGAGCCCTATAAGGAGTTTTTAAATGTGGCAAAAACCGTTCGAGAAACAATCGCCTACACCGAAAACATCCTGAAAAAACACAAATTCAGTGCCGTCGGTAAAAAAGGCAGCAACAAGGTTTATACTATCTTTCGCGGCAAAACCATGGCTATAGCTGTCCTCGGCAGCGAACCTGTTTGCAACGGCGTAAACATGGTGGCAGCTCACATAGACGCTCCCAGAGTGGATTTGAAACAGAATCCTCTGTATGAAGACAGCACCAGCCCCCTGGCTTGCATGCGCACTCATTATTATGGCGGCATCAAAAAATACCAATGGGTTTCCACCCCCTTGGCACTACATGGCATAATTATCAAATCTGATGGCAGCAAACTGCTGATCAGCATTGGTGAAAAGGACAGTGAGCCTGTATTCATTATTCCTGATTTGCTACCCCACCTGGCACGTAAAGAGCAATATGCTAAAAATATGGCAGATGCGGTGGACGCCAGCAAGATGAATCTGATTTTTTCCGGTATGCAAGCTCCAGATGGAGACGAAAAAGAAGCCATAAAGGCTTATGCATTAAAGCTTTTGAACGATAAATACGGCATTTCAGAACACGACTTTCTATCTGCCGAATTGGAACTGGTTCCTGCCATCAAGGCCAGGGACGCAGGTTTTGATAGCAGCATGGTGGTGGGTTATGGCCAGGACGATCGCATTTGTGCATATACCGGCCTAACTGCAATGCTGGATAGCATTTCCGCCAAACCAAAGCGCACCATGGTTATCTACTTTTCTGATAAGGAAGAAGTTGGCAGCCAAGGCAATACCGGTGCGAACAGTATGTTTATAAAAGACTTTATTGGCAGCCTCCTGGCTCATAATGGCGAAGATGCCGGCAGCGCAAATCTGCGTAAAACATTTATGAATTCGCAAATCCTTAGCGCGGATGTTACTGCTGCTATAGACCCCAATTATCCAAGTGTGCATGAAAAACAAAATGCTGTGCTGTTTAACTATGGCATAGGCGTTTCAAAATTCACAGGTAGTGGCGGCAAATATGGTTGCAACGATGCCAATGCCGAATTTATTGCCAAAGTATTGGGCATTTTCAACCAAGCCAAAGTGTTTTGGCAATCCGGAGAGCTGGGTAAAGTGGATGAAGGTGGTGGTGGAACCATTGCCTACATTTTGGCCAATCTTGGTGCCGAAGTTTTGGATTGCGGAGTTGGCCTGATGGGCATGCACTCGTTATACGAGCTGTGTTCAAAGGCCGATTTGTATTCCACTTATCTTGGTTACAAGGTATTTTTACAAGCTAAATAGATGATTAAATACCTGCTGCCGGTCTGGATTTTACTATGCTATGCCTTGCCCTTAAGCGCAGTTCAGGCTACTCATGAAGCCGAGATTGTGGCTTATGCCATAGCCGCAGAGATTCAGACCGGACAGCCGGTATTTCTAAACCTGCAATGTGGGGATTGGACTCCTGCCTTAATGCAGCAGTTAACCCATATCCTGGTGAACCAAAACGTGGATCTAAGGCTCGATAAAAGCAGCACTGAAGATTCCGAAGCGAGTAATAATATGCCAAACCTGACAGAATATAGCTTGGACTCTGCTCTTTTGGTGCAGGTGAACCTGAATTTGAAATGGCAGGAAAAAGTGCAGCGGAATTTCTTTTCCTACCACAGCGAGCGAAGCCCGGTATTCAGCTTTGAAACAAGGCAGATTCAGCTTCCCCAACAAAAAGTGCTTAAAATTAGCACTTACGATTTTATCCGTCCCAGTTCTGTGGATGCCGAGGTTTCTCGCCTTCGTTTACGCTGGTTTGAACCGTTGGTGGCAGGAGCAGCAATTGCTTCCATGGTTTTTCTGCTCTGGAATTTTGATTAAAGGAAACATACATGCGTCGTTACATACTTTTCGCCCTCTTGATTATCCTAACCTTATCTGCTTGTAGCAAAAACAAAACAACGCTCTCCACTGAAGCCAGATTAAAAGCTGCTGATGAGCTGTTTTCCAAGCATAAATATGCCCGTGCCGCAATTTTATACGATGAGATTTCCTTTGAACGCAAATCTGCGGCAACCGCATATGCTACCCTGAAAGTGGCAGAATGCTATTTTGCCATGAACAAGTTTTCGGATGCCCGCACCCGATATGAGCAGTTTATTGCCTCTTTCCCCGATCATGCGGATGTTAATACAGCCTATTACAAGGTGGGAGAATGTCTGTTTGAGGAATCACTCCCTTCCCAATATGACCAGACTGATACTATAAACTGCATTGAGGCATTCAGCCTGTTTATAGAAAAATTTCCCAGCGATGAACGCTATGCCAAGGCCCTGGAATTTATCCGCAAAGCCCAGTATAAAATATTGGAAAAAACATATCAGAACGGCTACATCCATTATAAGATGAAGGACTACAGTGCTGCCTTGATGTATTTTGACGAAATAATCGTGCTCGGAAACGAAGATGCCCTGGATAGGATGTCGTTGTATTATTCTGCCAAGTTGCATTTACGCCAAAAGAATGAAGCAAAGGCCAAAGCCAGCTACGATTTATTACATAGCCGCTATCCCAATAGCAAAGAGGCCAGAAAGCTCTCTAACAAGTTTGATTAAATGACGCTGATTAACCACGGGGAATTGGATGGCGTTACTGCTATTTTAGGTGGAAGCTTTGATCCTATTCACTTGGGACACTTGCATATAGCTAAACAGATAATCACTCGGAGCTTAGTGGCAAAAGTGCTGTTTATGCCCAATGGAAAGCACAATTTTAAACAAGAAACAGTCCTGCTAAAATTCAGCGATCGGCTGGGTCTGATTAAAGAGGCAATTTCCTCTGAACCGCGCTTTGATGTGTCCACAGAAGATAAGGGTGGAACAGGTTTTACATCCGATCTGATGTTAAAACTGCAACGTAAAAAACCGGACACCCGCTATGTTTTTGTAATTGGTAGCGACAACCTTGGCACCTTGCAGCACTGGCATAACTTTGCCTGGCTTCAAAAACACACTCACTTTCTGATCTTGCCGCGTCCTGGTTATCAGCTTGATTTGGAAATGGTTGCTAACATCAAAGCAAGTATATTACAGATTGAGCTTTCGCCAGTTTCCTCTTCTGATATCAGGGCTAAGATAGCACTCGGAGAAAGCATCCAAGGCTTGGTGCCAGAAAATCTGGAGAAGAGAATCGTTCAGCTTTATACAAGCACTAATTTGCAACCCTAAGCACCTAAGCTACATAATTCCCAAGTATATATCAGGCAGTTTACACAAAAGAACCTTCGAAATTACTGTCTTTTTCAATTGACAGAATTTGTGTGATATAGCTTTAGTGATCGAACTATGAACAAAGGATGGACGCATGGCGCGGCTATTTGCAAAAGACTATCACGACAAATCCACCAGTTGGTATTTCAATCATGCCGTTATTGCTTTGGAAAATGGCGACTTATGGTATTGGAAATCTCGCAATGAAGAGGGACATTACCAGCTAAGGTTCTTTCCGGTCCCCGAAAAGCGGGAATACTTTTCTGAGCATTTAGACGTAGTATTTGATCCTATTAGCGGACTTGTGATCTCGCATGATTGTTCCCAGTGCCACGCTGACGACAATTGCCGCCATTATCTGTCTGTCCTACGTTATGGATACCTGTTTATCAGCACGGGAGTGTTTGAGCAGGAAGTGGTGGAAACCTGCGATGGCAATGCTCTTAGCGGAAATGAAGTCTGGTTGGAAATTGCGCGTTCAGCTCGGATTTATTTGGAAGGCGTTTATAATCCCGAAACCGATAAAATCCGCTTTTATCACTCCGAATTTGCTCCGTTAGATCCAGTCTTGATAGGGAAAGTGTCCATAGAGGAGGTTCCCGAAGGAACCAGCAAACGCAAGTTAGATAATTATTTAGCCAATCTGAATGTGTTTTGGGATGCGGAACTTAAATTGTTCCAATTCTTAAATATCAATCGCGCCGCCTACAGCTCCAAGGGGGCGTTTTGGTCGCTGTATAAAAAGGATTTTGCTGGGGCCTTGTCTTTAATGAAGGCTTGCCGTTCACGCTTTGTGATAAAAGAAAGTGGTGAATCTCTAAGTTTCTCGGCAACGCCTTATCCGCTTAGCTTGCGCATAGAGCCTTCCGGAGCCAAGCATTTCAGCCTGCGGGCGGTGATTGTGGATGAGCTTTCCGCCTGGTTTGCAGGACATCCTACCTGGATGTTTTTCCGCAATCGCATCTCCTGGGTAAACCTGCCATTGCGAAACGAGATCGTAGATGCCGTTTTTGGGCATGGCCAGGTGTTAAGACCACGCGATTTGGTTTATTATCGCAGCATTGTTCATCGTGAACTCCATGAACAAGATATATATCTGGATTTTGATGAAAGCATTATGCTGCCGGAAATCATTTCGGAACCACCAGTTAAGCGTCTGCATTTAAAGAAAATGGGCGATAAGGTGCTGGTAGGTGGAAGCTTGGTGTTTAATAACGATAAGGAAATTCCCCTTTCAGCGGTGCGTTTTCGTAAACCCTTGGTGCACTGCAAATACCATTCTCCTGATCAGGATGGCGAAGCATGGTTTCATTTGAACCCAAGTCTTTTTGAACAAATCAATAGACTTCTGGCCAGGCTACCGGAACCCGAAATGAACCGCCTGGAGCAACATGCAGAATTGGTTTTTGGAGGCGGGGCCAAGCTGAAGCTGTTGCGCGCTGCAATTTTTGAACTAAGTGATGATGACTGGGACATCAAGATCGATAACGAACTGAAATCAGACTTCATTGCCAAAATTCCTTTGCAGGTAGATTTTACTGCCCGTCGGGGAGATGATATTGACTGGTTTACCTATGAAATTCGCTATCATTATCAAGACCTTAGCTTCAGCCATGAAGAGTTGCGTAAATTTTTCCGCAGCAAAGAAGAGTTTTTGCACACCAACGATGGGCGGATTGTATTTATCAGCAATCCCCAGGTTTTTCACCAAGTGGAGGCGTTGATTGGGCAAAGCGAACTAAAAGCAGATAGTGTGTATCGTGCCAGAATGATGAATCTGCCATATTACTTGCGCCTGCGTGAAGAAAATCCCGCTTTCAGGTTACGTGGCGATGAATGGCTGGAGGGCTTGTTTGGCTCGCTCTTAAGCCGCAAACTAAGCTCTCCTGATAACTTGCCTTTGTATCTGCAAACCGTGCTGCGTGGCTATCAAAAAGCTGGAGTGGCATGGATTAAGATGCTGGCTTATTATCATCTAAATGGTATTCTTGCCGATGAAATGGGCTTGGGGAAAACCATTCAGGCCCTTTCAGCAATATTAACCACTGGCGAAGGGCATGTTTCATTGGTTATTTGTCCCAAAACCCTGCTCTATAACTGGGCAGCAGAGATAGATAAATTTCACACAAACATCCCTTTTGCAGTTGTGGAAGGTGATAAAGCCTCCCGCAGTCAGATTTTGGCCAACCCCAATGTCAGGCTGTTTATCATGAGTTACTCCATGGTTTTGGGGGATATCGCCATGCTAAAAAACATTGAATTTGAATGGTTGGTGCTGGACGAGGCGCAAAACATTAAAAACGTATCTGCACAACGAACCGCAGCCATAAAAAAGCTGAAGTCCATTCATCGTCTGGCTTTATCGGGGACGCCTGTAGAAAACAACCTTACCGAATTGTGGTCGATTTTTGATTTCCTCAATCCCGGATATTTAGGAACACTAAATAAATTCAAACAAAACTACTTACCCGCAGAGGGGGAAAACGAGGCAAGGCTTTCTTTAAAACGCATGGCTACACCATTCTTGTTGCGCCGGATTAAGAAAGAAGTCCTGTTGGAACTACCGGATAAACAAGAACAGATTTCCTGGTGCAAACTGAATACCGTGCAGGAAAAACTCTATCTCCAAATTTTGGATATGGTGCAAAAAAAGTTGCTGCCCACAGGATCAGAAGTTCCAAGTTATGTGCATATACTGGCAGCACTTACAAAGCTCCGTCAGGTGTGCAATCACCCTCATCTGGCCAATGCGGATGTTTTGCCCGAACTGGAAGCTTCCAGCAAACTGGAACAGCTTGTGGAGCTGGTAACAGAAGCCACAAACGCAGGGCATAAAGTGCTGGTATTTAGTCAGTTTGTGCAGATGCTGGCCATAATGCGCAAGATCTTTGATGGCCTTGAGATGCCCTATAGCTATCTTGATGGTCAAACCAAAGATAGAGTTACGCCGGTTAACCGCTTTGAACGTGATCCGGCCATCAAGCTTTTCCTGATCAGCCTTAAGACGGGGGGAGTGGGGTTAAATCTCACCGCTGCGGATACGGTTATTCTCTTTGATCCCTGGTGGAATCCTATGGTGGAAAATCAGGCTATCGACCGCACTCATCGCATTGGGCAAACCAATAAGGTGCAAGTATTTAGATTGATTGCCAAGGGAACCGTAGAAGAGAAAATCCTGGCTTTGCAAGAGGCTAAACGCGATCTCTTTCAGTCTGTAATTGAGGGTGGACAAGGTGTGTTGAAAACGATGGATATAAAAGATATTAAACAATTGTTTAGCTACGAAAAGCAGGTGGTAGGCAAACTTGAGGAATGACAAATTAAGAGTTTTGCTTCGCAAGTCTGAGAAAGTAGCGTTTTGGAGTGAAAATAGGGAATCTCCTGTAGTATTTTTTTTAAACACAGAGAAAAGCAGAGAAAAGCAGAGGAATAAAAAAGCAAAAAGTTGATATTAACAGAGAGCAAATGAGGAAAAAAAGAATTAAGAATAGAACACAGATAACTGGATCAAACTGGGTTTTCTAGATTTTCTAATGGAATCCTGATAACCTGATCGACCTGGTTTTTATATCAGAACGCAGATAACGGGATAGACAGGATTAACGGGATTTTGATGGAACGCGGAACGCAGATTATTATGATTCACATGGTTTTATTTCTCTCTTTTACTCTTTTACTCTTTGTGAAAAAGCT
>DIXL01000106.1:0-317 GCA_002428685.1 Cloacimonetes bacterium UBA6081
TCAGGAGATCGCCACCCCAATACTATTTGCGACATACTAAGTTTGACAGAACACTAGATGAATATGTCGCAAAAGGTTGCATCCTTTCTGTAAGAGAAGTTGAGTTAGAAATAGAAAACTGGAATAAAGCAGCATTTGTAAAAGACTGGGTTGCCCAGATGCGAAATTGGGTGCCACGTTCCGATTTTACCCGGTAGCCTACAGCAAGAATCATTTCAAGGCTGTAATAGGCTATGTTTCTTTGTACTTGGCGTCCTTGCTCGGTTTGAACTGTTAATTTTTTCTTAACAGTTTAAACAGGAGATAACTCACCATCT
>DIXL01000106.1:324-14759 GCA_002428685.1 Cloacimonetes bacterium UBA6081
CGCGGGAACGACTGTGTTAATGAGGTGTGAATCCCAGGGTTAGGAGCGCACCACCAACCAGCTCTGGAAGAGCGGCAAATAATTCAGTACTTACCTCCACATTTTGTGTCATCCCTACGGGATTGTTAAGGGCTGGATTCCCGCCTCCGCGGGAACGACTGTGTTAATGAGGCGTGAATCCCAGGGTTAGGAGCGCACCACCAACCAGCCCGGGAAGGGCGACATAACAATCATCAGGACTATCACTATTCTGTGCATGGACACCCCATAGGTTAAAAAACTTCTTCAGGATCAAGATTAAATGAAACAAATATGTGTTAATGGATTTTGATTTTGGTGATCTTCTGAGTTACCGAACCGCTGGCAGTCCGGACTTTTACGATATAGATCCCGGAAGAACATTCCCGACCGGATTTGTCGCGACCATTCCATTGAACTAAGTTAATGCCTGCTTTGGCATCAGCGAGAGTATCTGTGTAAACGAGCTGCCCCCGGATGTTGAAGCATTCTATCTGTGCGGAGGAGGGCTTATCTAAACTGAATTGAAGGGTTACCAGACCCGCAAAGGGATTGGGATACGCCAGTAACTGAAAGCGGGGAGGCAAAAGGTCGTCCTGATTGTCCACCCCGGCCTGTAAGGCATAAACCATTACACCATATTCTCCCTTGGCTGCCACGAGCCTATTGTCTAAGCATAACAGGTCATAACTGGCGGAGGATTGATGGATTGTTTGTATCAGTACGGGAAAGGGAGGATTTTGCAAGTCAAAGACACAAATGTTGTTGGAAACCTGATAGCTTTCGATCAGATAGCGGTTATTCAACAGGGTTGAGCTCATTACACCGGAAAAGAGGAGATTATCGAACTGACCGGTTACCAACTGCGGAATCCGGTTGCTATTAATACGATAGACATTGATCCCATTTCCGGACAGATACAGATAGTCGCCGACAAGGGTAACTTTTTCGAAGAAATCGGGCAGCAACCGATAACCTGTTGTCCCATCCGGATGCCAGTAAACCAGGATGGGATAATAACCATCAAACCAATTGCCAAAAAAGCCGACCCCGTAATCTGAGTCCCATGAGGTGGCAATATCATAGAAATAGGTTGTAAATGAATAGGAGGAGGTAACAAATACATAGCTCAATTCCTTTTGCCACAAGGGAACACCAGAGCCATCAAACTGGTATCTATCAATAGTGGTGAGGCTTCCTTGATACAGGTAGTTTTCCCTGACGGAAAAAAACTCGTCCGACTCCACCGTAATGTCTGAAATCAGGCTGGGGTTCATAAAATCTTGCATATTCAGGCTCTGTAAGTGGATATTGGAATTTTCCGAGGTCAGCAGATGCAACTTTTCCTTAGCACTTTCCATCTCGCGCACAAAACCTGCTGCAGCGATCTCCCCATCCGGCATGATATCCCCCTGGGCATCCATCCTCAGTGAACCAAGACCGTTGTTTTTAAGATAAAATAGTGTATTATTCACTGGAGCAGGGGAAATGCTGCGAAAATCCGTGCCATCGGCAAAAGTGCTTACGCATTCCGACTCCGGAGAACTATCGGATACGTCCAGAACAAGACTTATAACTGTATCTATGGAACACAGAAGGCGGTCGTTCCGCAGTTCAAACAAGGCTCCCTTCTCCATTTGCATATGGCTGAGATCGAAGAAGCTGCTTTGGCAAAGCTCTAATTGGCTGTTCAACTGCCATATTCGGATGCAGTTATCCTCACTAATGGAAATTATCTTGTTTCCTCCGGATATGATCTGGCTCAGTTCGTCACTGGGATCCTGGCTATTTACCAGCAAGGTTCCGGACGCTTGCGAGCAGTTGTATATTCCGATATAGCCGCTTTCACTCTGCAGAACAAGTCTATCATCAATAGTGCCCACATATGCCAACTTCTCATCGATAGAGACAGATCCCAATTCCGTGAATTGTTCTGTATCCTCGTTAAAGCAATACAGTTTAGCTGTGTTTTGGGAATAATTTCCGCAGCGCACCGCAAGTTTGTCCTCAGATGCCCACATCATCCAAATTGCAGGCTGGGAGATGCTTGTGCTCACATATTGGATTTGGTTCGGATCGGAGATATTGTATGTAACAAGAGTTCCGTCCTGATTTCCCAAGACTAAGTAATGATCAAACACCACGAAACAGTAAGTTTGCGTAACTGGTAATTGGTATAGTTGAGTTGGCAAGTAGATGTTCTCTACATCCAGGATATGCAGATGAAACTCATCCAGATACAAGAGCAAATTGCCATAAATTGTCGGTTGCCGATAGGAGATCAATCCAATCCACTCAGAATAATAAATAGTTTTTCCGGGGAGAGGACGTGCAGGATCGCTGATATCCCACAAAGTCATGTAATTCAGAGCCGACCCTAAATTAGTTGGGTCATAGTAAGCGGTCACACAGCGTGTATCAGAATAGGATGCATGATAGACATAGCTGTTTATTATTGTCTGGACATAGGGCGTTGCGAGCAGTGCAATCTGCATCGCCAACAATACCGATAGAATATAGTAACGCATCACACAACTCCCAATAATATTTGTAGATAAGTAAATCAAGGTTCAGCTGAAGCTCGTGTGTAACTATCTCTATAAGGCATAAGCTACGTCAAGTTATTTATTGAATCTCTCTTCCCCCTGTTTTTTTTAATGCCAGGTGTGTACCCCCCGATATTCTTCAGATTCTTTAGATTGATGAAATATAACTATTTGGCAATTAATTTCTGCTGCTCTTCCTTTGATAGCCAAGGAGTCATTATCACCGTCCCCCAAATACACAGCTACTTCTAATTTAGTAAGGGGACAAGGACTCGTTGAGCGTGCATTTATCCCCATCTACTTCCATCCATAAGTCCTAAACACCGCTTTTGCCAGAAGTAAGGCTACTAAGGGTGGCTCTCATATAGAACTAATTGGTTTTATCTGTTGCGGTTACGAGGGGTTTCGTTCGCTACGCTTTCTGCACACCATCGATATGATCTATCGCTCTGTCAGGTTTAGCACCAGATACCCTTTCAGTTGTATAAAGCCATCTGCATCCAACCGATAGCAAAGCAATAGAATCTGAAGGGCTTGAGGGAACCTTTTCACAGTCTCAAAGGCGGGAACGATGTGCGGGAGCTGATTTTTAGGGATTTGCGCCAACTAAGGCAAGGGTCTCTATGGTTATGCCTTGCAAGGATTAAACAAAAAAAGAAAAGGTATAGAGAAAAGCCCCGGACACATCAGTTCCGGGGCTATGCAATCTATCTTAACCGGCTAACTTATTAACCAGCTAACCTACTAATCTGCTAACCTACTTCACCAGCAGTATTTTGCGGGTGGAGGTGTTTCCTCCCAGCTTCATTCTGGCGTAATACACACCGCTGGCAAGGGGGTTGCCATGCTTATCGAGGCCATCGAAGGGAAGGTCATAATAGCCGGTAACCGCGTGAGCCACCTTTTGGGTAAAGACAATCTGGCCACGGCTGTTATAGATAATAAATTCTGCTACGCCGGTTTCGGCAACTCCATAATGCAGCTTAGTCCCTGCAATGAAGGGATTGGGATAATTTCCCAACAACTTTGTGCCTTCCACAGGAATAATAATGGGATCATCACCGGTTTCGATGCTGACAGGCCCATGGAAGCTTGCGATCAGATCAATGTTAAACACCTGCAGCCAGTAATAATACTGCGTATTTGCTACGGTTAAGGAGTCTGTATAACTATAGCTGCTTCTTAGATCTGTAAGAGGCGGGATGATTGGTGAAATCTGGGTAGCAGTGCTGAGACTATTTGTTTGATTGCGCCACACGCTAAATCCCGTAATTCCAGGTTCGAAGGGTGTAACCCATTGCAACTTCACCTTATTGGCAGTGTTTAGAATAGCCGTAAAAGGCATCAACCAGGGTGGATCGTAGAAATTATAGGTAGGAAAGCTGAAGGATACTTCGTTAGCGTCTTCATAATCGCCCGTAAGGTCAAAATATGCCGAGGTAGTTGTCCAGGGAATGGAATTGTAAATCATCCACTGTCCTGCGCTACCTACTTTGTAGGCCAGGCAACTTGGAATATAACCCAAGTTGTGGGTAAACACGAAGTGAGCTCCGCTAAAATCCACACCGCTCAATTTGATATCCATACCTGCATTGGGGAAAGGACAATTTAGCGTGTTATATCCTGTTAGCACAGTAATAAACGGGGCTTCTGTAATTAATCCGGTGATTAGCAGACTGGGAGTAATTGTGATATTTTGCGGATTGGTAACCGAGGGTAAAACCGTATTTACCTCTCCATTAATCACGCTGGCATAGTCGGCTTGTCCACCGGTAATAATGCGCACATTATCTATTGCCGCAGGAGGTTGATTTCCCTGGCTGTTATCGTTTTTCCACAAAAAGATAATGCGTTTGGTTTGGCCGTTCATGGTGAGTGGAATGGTATATTCTGCTTCCTGCCAGGTGGAAAAGTTATATAGCGAGGGGCTAAATTGGCCTGCTGAAAGCATTTGGCCTGGTTCTGGGATAACGGATGGCTCGGTTAGATACACCCGCAAATAGTCAAAACCCTGTCCACTTCCTTCGCCCATGCCTTTCCAGCCAAAGCGCAGCTTGTGGATGTCTTCTCCGGTAGGGATAAATACGTCGCGGTAAAAATATACTACAGAGGGGCTATTGACATTGTAGCCATTTGTTGCTCCCGCGTTGTTGCTAATATAAACTGCTTTGGTTCCGGTTTGGCGGGTTGCAGATCCCAGCGTCCAGGCATTGGTTTGGCTTCCGTTTATGGCAACCCAGCCGTTCAAACCTGATTCAAAACCCTCAACAAATGGTGCTTCTACGGCTTCATAGGAGGAGCCAACCAGAGTTATAACTTTGGTTTCACCATCGGAGTTGTGGGTAATTAGCACTTCACCGTTATAAACACCGGGATTAAGCGGGGCAAACTTCAGGGCAAACACTTTTGTGGTTCCGGCAGCAACGGCATAAGACAAGGTGTTGCGTTGCGACCCTGCAAGCAAAACACTGTAGCCTTCTGGAGTGCTTATTTCACCTATTAAGGTAGAATTTCCGCCATTAGTAATACTAAAGTTTTTAGTTAGCTCTCCCCCAAATAAAAGTCCGTTGAAACTCATGCTGGTGGTGGATACTTCTATCTCCGGATTGGGATTGTAAACGGAAAAGCTCAGTTTTACCGTTGGCCGGTAATGAACATTGGTGCCGCCTTCGAATACATCTGCCTGAGGCAGATTATTAGCCCGGATAAAGCGGTAACCATAATGATGCAAACCTGTGCGTCTGACGCTGCCGGTATTGGAGAAATTGGTGGTAAGCCCAAAAGAGGTATCCACCACGATGTTATCCACCCCATTCCATAAGAAAGGAGTATTGAATTGCAACATTTGATAGCTACCGACTATTGGAACATAAGCTGCATTGGTGTAAACTGTTAGTAAACTATCGGGACTTTGCCAGTTAATTACATTTACATCGGAAGAGTGCCCTAAGCGAACCACAAAGTTGGTTAAAGGTAAATTTGGCACACTTACAATTTCAAAACCAAGTGAGGTTATGTAAACAGGCCCAAAAATTGCCTTTAGGTTTAGCTCTTCCGCGGTATATACAGACTGCCCGTGAAGGCTTCTATTGTAAATATTAATGGGGCTGCCATCCATATATCCCGTGGCAGAATCACCAATGCCCAATTGGATTTCAGGCACAAAATCTGCGCTTGGAACAGCATTTACAGCGTTTGACGTGGCAGATTCACCATCGGAATATACTGCGGCAATCCGGTATGAATATAGCTGTCCGTTTTGCAGGCCTGTATCAAAGTAGTGCAAGCCCGTAACGGTTGTTAGTATGTTATTATCCCTGTATAGCTTGTAGCCGGTGGGATTGCCTCCTTCCGGCTGGAGCCAGTTCAAATAGACCATACTGTCTCCACCCACGGCTCTAAACGAGACGGGGGGATTGTAAAACGTTTCATTTGGGGGAAAAGTGATGTGATCCAACCAGGCGCAATTGCCTTCACCAATAAGGGCGGTAGCATTGGAATACACCCAGGTAAATTCGCGGACTCCGGCTGTAACTGTGAAAGTGTGATCTGCCCAATCGGTTACTCCAGACCACTGGCCTTGTAAAACACCATCAATGTAAAAACGGAGATAGTTTCTGTTTACCAAGCTGGATGTTTTGCTGTAAAAGCTGATATTGCCTGCAGCAGTAATCTGTAGTTTCAGGCTTAAGGAAGTGGAATCCTGCAAGCCAATTGCACCCGAACGGGCAGCATAAGTTTCGGAGAACTGTTCCAGATTTTGCACATACCAGGGGATAAAATCGGTGTTTTTCCACATATAGGCAGAAAAATCACCCGTTTCAAAGCCTTCATCCGCAGGTAAAATTAGTGATAATGAGATCTCATCTTCGGCAGTAAAGCCTCCCTGGTCAGTGGCAACAGCCAAAATTGTATGTGTGCCAAGGCTGCCGTCTATAGTGTCCCAATCGTAAGTATATGGCTCTTCCGTGTCGGTATGAATAGCAGTGGGACTGTCATCAATAAAAAACTGAACCTGAGTGATGCTATCGGCTGCGGTAACATTAATAGAGATTAAAGATCCCAAATTAAACGAACTGCCATCTTCGGGCGAAGTGATTGTGCAGGTTGGGCCATCGACGACAATGGCATTCAGCGCATAACTGGCACAAACCAGGCCATAACCTGTGTATCTGTCCCATCCGACTCCGCCATCAACAGTCATATCTTTGGTAGTAGAGGTAAGAATTGAGCGCAGTTGGGAAGGAGATAATGTGGGGTCTCTGGAAAGCATCAGTCCTGCAACGCCGGCTGCATAAGGTGTGGCACAGGAAGTGCCATTAAACCACATATAATAGTCGGTGGTAGAATATCCGATGGTTCCACTGAGATCAGTGGCGGGAAGAATCGTAGGAGCCATAACGTCCACGGCATTGGCTGCATCCTGTGTATCAGCTCCATAATTGGATCCCCACCAGTTTTCACCATCGCTGGAACTATGACTTTTTCGCTGTCCGGTGGGACTGGCAGCACCAACTGCTATTACATTGGGGTGATTGGCAGGATAGCTCATGGTGCTTGAGTTGTTGTTGCCGGTTGCGGCAAACAAGGTTACACCCTGGTTATAGGCATAGTCTATGGCAGTGTCCGTGGAAGGGCTGGAGCCATAAGTCATGCTTGCACCAAAGCTCATGCTGCCAATGTTAACATCATTGTCACCTGCATGCACCAAGGCGTTTTCGACATAGGTAAATTCAATATCGCCGCCGGTATCAGCAATCTTAAGGGGCATTACACTGCAACCTGCTCCGACACCTGCAATGCCAATTTCATTGTTTGCCTTTCCGGCTGCTATGCCAGAACAGGAAGTTCCATGGCCTTTTTCGGCACTGTTATCGGTAGGATTGGTATCGTTATCACCATAATCATAGCCCGGAACCAAAAGCAAGTCCGGATGTAGAAGGTCTGCTCCTGTATCTATAATGGCAATAATTATGTTGGGAGAGCCAAAATTGGTCAAGTGATCCCATGCCACATCTGCATCGCTATCAAAGCCGATTGTGCCAACCCCGTTACCAGAATGGCTGCCGCCACTATAGGCAGGGAGCTGACCGGTATTGTTGTGCCCCCAGTTGTTGGCATAATAGGTATCGTCGGGTGAAAGTTGCAGGTAGGCATAATACTCTGGAATGGCATCTTCGATATAGGGGCTTTTGCTAAAAATGTCAAGTGCCTGATCCACGCTTTTAGAGCCGTCCAGCTTAATAATAAACCAACGATCAAAACCTGTTTGCTTTTCCCAAACGGAGTCTTTTGGTTTGATGTGAGCACGGATTACAGAGGTTCCACCAGCTTGATTCAACAGAGTGTCAAGCGCATCAAAACTAAAATTGCTGGTTTCAGCATAGGCAACGGAGGGAAGGGCGGCAAGTCTGCTGGCTTTGACGCTTAGCTTTACTTTGATCTTGGCTGGGGCATAAAGCGGATGAGACCGCTCACCGTAGTTTCCTACGGCTGCACCAATTAGCAAGCTGGCAAAAAGCAGACATAACAAAAAGCTTATATTTTTTTTCATGCTTCCCTAAGAAAGCATTAATCGTTCCATTTTACAAAAATCATTCGGTCTATTTTCGTTACTTGGAATATTATCTTTGACCAGACACTATCTTTACGGGAAGTTTATCTTGATGTTCTTCACTTCCGGATACTTTTCCAGATGTTCCCTAATTTCCTCTGCCACGTTTTCCCGCCACTGATCAAAATTCATCATATTCATGTCTATCAGGACTTCGCCATTATTAAACCCCACGTATTTTACCATTTTTAGCGATACAATATCCTCGCCAACTTTGGGGTATATTATCTTTTTAAGTTCTTCTGTAATGGTGTCTTTGCTAAAGTTCGGCACTTCTTTTAACCCATTGGCAATTTCGTAGTTTGAGATGGCCGTTTGCAAGGTATCGGCAGCCAGAACACTGCAATGCACTTTCACAGGCGGCAGACCATCCAAAGCTTCCATTGCATCTCGCCAACTAATTTGTTTGGCTGCTTCCAGGTTTTTGCCTTTGGCCAGATCTGTTATGATAGAGGCGGTGGCGATATTGGAGGCGCAGCCATAGGACAAAAACTTGATATCTTCTATCACATGGCTATCTTTGTCCACCTTAAGATATACAGTTACCTGATCTCCGCAGGCAGGGCTGCCTTCTGTGGCCACTGCATCGGGGTTTTCCATTTTTCCCACATTGTGGGGATGCATAAAGTGGTCTAAAACCTTTTGTGAGTATTGCATTTATTTCTCCTTTATCATCGAAGCGTAAAGCGGACTGCGGGCTCGCAATTCTGCGGCAATACCCGTTAGTGCTGCCACAGTTTCGTCAATTTGCTCTTTTGTTGTATAGCGGGACAAGGTAAACTTCATGGAGCCATGCGATTGCACATGATTTTTGCCGAGTGCCATCAGGACGTAATTTGCCTTCAGCCCTTGCGAAGCACATGCACTTCCGGTGGCAACTGTGATGCCCATTGTGTCCAGCATCATGGTGATAGCCTCGCCTTCAATAAAGTCTATTGAGACATTTATGTTGTGGGGAGCGCGTTTTATGCCGCGTGGCCCGTTTAGTTCTATATGTGGTATTTGCTTTTCCAGGCTTTCCAACAGGTAATCGGACATAGCTCTCAGCCTGGAAGTGTTGCCGGTAAAATCTGACCAGATCAGCTCCACAGCTTTGGCGAAACCGGCTATTAAGGCAATTGACAACCCACCGGTTTGGTAGTTGTCAATGCGGGCGACACCATGAATCAATTGCGTCAGCTTGGTTCCACTGCGCAAATACAATGCGCCTATTCCCTGCGGGCCATGTATTTTATGCGCACTTATTGCCATGGTATCAACCCCAAGATCGTTTACATCAATTGGGATTTTACCAAAAGCCTGGCCGGCATCCACATGATAATAGATTTTATGATCAGCAGCCTGCAAAATAGCCTTTATTTCCTGTAGCGGCTGAATAGTGCCCACCACATGATTCACTGCGGTGGTCATAAACAGGATGGTATCCTTGCGGATGGCCTGTTTCAGCTCTGCCAAATTGATAAACCCCTCACTATCTGCGCTTAAATAGCTTACGTCAAAGCCACTTTTTTCCAAATATGCCGCATTGGTAAGCAGATCGGGATAATCTACCACAGAGACAATTAGATGTTTGCCCTGTGCAGCGTAAGCATTTGCCAATCCCTTGATAGCCATGTTGTTGGCCAGGGTTCCCCCGGAGGTGAAATGCAGCTCCTGCCCCTTGGCATGTATTGAGGCAGCGATGCTTGCTTTAAAGGCCTCGATGGTCTCATTTGTGCTTTCACCGGTGCTGATAAAAGTTCCCGGAAACCAGAACTTTTCCTCAAAATAAGGACGCATAGCTTCCAAAACTTCGGGAGCAGGCATGCTGGTGATGCAGTTATCCAGATAAATTCTCCCGGGTGTCATTTCTGTTCTCCTTTCCAGCTTGTATAAATGTCTTCCAGGGTATATCCGCCCAGCATAAGCTGCATTTCTGTGCCTAAACGGGTGAAGAATTTTCTCAAAGTGCAGTCTCCGCTTGGACAAAAGCGCTGTGAACTGCTGTTACAGGTGGGATCCAGCGAGTCGTCATCCACAGCTTTCAAAACCTTTTGCAGGGTTATATCCTTTGGCTTTACAGCCAGGTTATAGCCTCCCTGCGAGCCAGAACTGCTAATCACCAATCCGGCTGATTTTAAGTTACTTAGCAGCCTTTCGATGTATTTCTTGGGTAAGGACTGATTTTCGCAAATCTTTTGAGTGCTAACTGCCGCATTGGGACTGTCAGCTATTTCCAGTAAAGCTCTCAGGGCATATTCTGTGCGCGTGTTAACAGCCATAACTTGCTCCTTGTATTTATTCTCTTTAGAACACATACTAATTTGATATGCTATTCCGTCAACTCATTTTTTCCTTCCTTGATTAACGCTTTCATCCCAGCAAGAGAGGATGGGAAGGCATAAGATATTGATATTGGTATAGGTTAGGCTGAAGAGTGGGGAAGCAAGGGATAAAGACAGAAGATTAGACGCTGCAGATGCCGGTTAAATTTATTACCTGAGAGGCAATATCGCCCATAAATTCGTCATCCGCACTGGCAATTAGCATGGGCTGAAGGTGCTTTTGCCGATTAAGAAACATAAACATCTGATTTCGTTGTGTTTTGTTCAACAGGTAGAAGGGATCATCAATCAGCAGGAGACGAGGTTTGAGCATAAAAGCCCGGATATAACCCATGAATTTGCGTTCTGCCGGACTAATGGAAGCAGGACGTAAAAGTAGATCAATTTTCAGGTTAAGCTGCTGCATAAAGTTCTTCAGGTCTGCATTAAAGGCTTTTTCCGGTTCACCTTCAAAGCGTTTGCGCCAAGGCAGCAACAAATTTTCACGCAGGGTAAGATTGGATAGCATTATCCCTTCGTCAAAAACGTAGCCCAAAGTGGAGATCAAAGGATGGTGAGTCAAAAATTCCTCGTGAGTTTTGTCATCCAGCCACAAATTACCTGCATCGATGTCATCCAACCCCATTAAAACGGACAATACAGCCTGAGAATATTGCTCGGTGGGATCGTGCAACACGGTGCAGCCCCAGGCAGTGAAATCAAGACAGAAATTCTGCAGGGCACTACCACTGGACACATGATCGAAAACAATATGCATCAGCCAAGCATCCAAAACAGCCAGGATATGGCAATATCGGTAATAATTACGGCAAAGATGGAATTGACCACGGCTTTGATGGTGCGCTGCGGGACTTCGGTGCTGGCGTTAATTACGCTCATGCCCTGATAAGAGGCGGTGATGGCAATAATCCATCCGAAAATAATGGATTTGATTAAACTCATTAGCACCTGCGGCAGCATTAGCACAGCCAAAAAATCGTTCATAAAAGCGCGGAATTCCAAATGATTAAAGAACTGGGAAAATAGCCAGCCACCCAAGACCGCGATGATATTAAAATAGATTGTAAGCACCAACATGGCAATCATAACTCCAAAAATGCGGCTAAGAACCAAGTAACCTATCGGCGAAATACCATAGGATTTCAGTAGTTTTATTTCACGACTGACAACCATGTTACCAAGCTCGGTGGAAATAGCAGTTCCGCTGCGGGCAATTACAACCAGCGCAGTAATTATGCCGCTAAGCTCGCTAACTACTACCAATACAAGGATCTTATGCACCCAAATACCCTGCCCGAAAGTGCTGAGAAACGCATAACCCTGCATTATAACCAGCCCACCTATGGCTAAAGCGATAAAGCCAATCAGGGGTAATGCCTCCACCCCTGTAAACAGAATTTGCCTCATGACAACTACCAGACTTACATGGCGATTGCTACGGATGTGGGCTAACTCGTAAATAGTATCTGCGATAAACAAAAAAAAGCCCACGAAGGACTTTTTTTTATGTTCTTGCGTCATAATAAAGCTAAGTGATAGGTAATTCGGCTATTTCAGGATAAGCGTTTTCTTGGTTGAGGTGTATCGGGTGTCGTAGCCCAAAACCACCATATAGGTGCCGGCAGGGACATACTGGTTTTCCAGATCGTCTCTATCCCAATAAAATTCCATGCTTTTGCCGGATGGTCCGCTATAAATATCTTTAATCAGTTCGCCACCTACAGTTTGAATCTGTAAACTGATGTTTAGCTGATTGCGGAAAGAAAGATAAATAGTGCAATCCCGTTCCATAGGATTGGGTGTAATTTCGAAGTGCTCTACCTCGTCCTGCTTCTTTGCATAAGCAGTTACCACGCCAAGCAGTAAGGTTGCTACCAGCAGTGTAAAAATAATCTTTCTCATGTTTCCAATCTCCTCTGTTTCATGTTTTTTATAGCATGCAATTTGCGTTCCCAAACTATTTTTTTATGCTTGCTCCAGCAGTATGATCGCGCCAATCACACCGGCCTTATTGCCGTGCGTGGCTTGCTTTATCTGCACTTTACTGCGATTTACTTCTGGTAAAAGCTCGTAAATATCTTTTTTAATATCTGCTATAGAGTATAAACCAACATCCATGCCCCCGCCACCCAAAACTACTAATTCCGGATCAAGGGCAATAACAGTGCCGGCTACTGCTCCGCACAGCATTTTCTGACCAAAGTTTATATGTCCGGCCACAAGTTGGTCGGCAGATTTTATGGCCAAAATCTGGCTTAACTGCATATCATTGTAATGTGGGCTTTCTTCGGAAAGTCTATTGCGCAGCCCGTCCACAGAAGCATAAGCCTCCATGCAACCCAGCCGTCCGCAATTACATTTAGCTCCACTGTCAACAACGATAACATGTCCCAGTTCTCCGGCAAAGCCATTAGCTCCACGATAGATTTTGCCATCTATCACGATTCCGCTGCCAATCCCGCTGCCAACCGTGATGCCCAAAGCATGTTTTGCCTTGTGGGAATTGGCTTCCGCCAGTGCCATCAGGTTTGCATCATTATCGCACAAAACCGGTAAACCCAAGGTAGCGGGAATTAATTCGCAGGGATCGTGATTTATCCAAAAAGGTAAATTTGGGTTTACACCCACCACTTTACCGCTGTGAAAGTCTATGGTTCCGGGAGAACCGATGCCGATGCCGTGAATATTACTGAATCCTATACGGGTTTCCACTTCCTTTAGAACTTTTTCGATGATGGTTTTAAATTCGCTTAAACATTTGTTTTTAATATGGACGGTGCTAAAATACTGAAGCCCGCTCTGACTGTTCCCCCAGCCAAATTTGACCGCAGAACCGCCGATATCTATTCCAAGATATGATTTCATTTACAATTCCTGTTTGAAGTTTTAATTTGGGTAGATGCCATTTTTGTGCCAACCGCCAAAAGAAATTGAAAAAAGTGAGGAGGGGAAGGGGAAAGTGGGGTGGGTGATGGGAGTCGAACCCACAACGCCCGGAACCACAATCCGGTGCTCTGCCATTGAACTACACCCACCACAGGTGTTTACGTTTTATCTATTGGGATAGCGTAATATTCTGGCACGCCAGAAGGGATTCGAACCCCTGACCCGCAGCTTAGAAGGCTGCTGCTCTATCCTACTGAGCTACTGGCGCATAAAATAAAAAACTGGTAGCGGCGCAGGGATTTGAACCCCGGACCTGCGGATTATGATTCCGACGCTCTAACCAGACTGAGCTACACCGCCACAGTTCTTTTAAAAAATAGAGCTTAGCTTGTGAAAACCAAACTCTATAAAAATGGTAGCGAGGGAAGGACTCGAACCTTCGACCTTCGGGTTATGAGCCCGACGAGCTACCAACTGCTCCACCTCGCGTCACGTTTTTACCATAAATTTCGAGGCGGGTAATCTGTCAAGGCAAATGTGAGATTGTGGTGTTTCTTCAACAACGAGGAATAGTTTCACAGATTTGACGGGTTGAGCGGATCAACACGGGTAAAGCTCTGGAGTTGCCGGTGGCTATCCCATATCCCAATTACGCATCTGGGCGTAATGCAACTATGCGTAATCAACCTCATTTCAGATTTTGCACATTCCAAAGAAGATCAAGAACGGTCTATCTAATGTCTTGTCAAGCCAGTTCTGACGTTGTCGTTCCCGCGGAGGTGGGAATCCAGCCCAGAAAAGCTCTGGAAGAGCGGCAGATAATATAGTATTTGCCTCAACATTTTACCATCCCTACGGGATTATCAAAGGCTGGATTCCCGCCTCCGCGGGAACGACATTGCTGTTACGACTTGTTACAGAAGAATTTGAGAATGGGTTTTATGAAAATTCCCGCCTCCGCGGGAACCTGGAGTTTGGACATTTTACGTAATTACTAAAGAAAAAGCTTGACATACATACGCTCTATGCAATCATGGCTCTAAACTA
>DIXL01000124.1:0-10765 GCA_002428685.1 Cloacimonetes bacterium UBA6081
GTCTCTTAAATGAGTAACCTGTTTTCTGGAGAGCCGTATGCGGGAAAACCGCACGTACGGTTCGGAGGGAGGGGAGCCAGTAATGGATAACTCCCCTACCCCTATCTATGCTTGACATGACACTAGCATAGTTGAATCAAAAGCTCGTCTCCGTAAAACTGTAATCATAGAAGCAGAGCTGATTGGGGATGAAGAGATTTCTGGATAATTTCCACTTACAAGGAATCCACAACTTTCGGTATCCGACATTTTTGATCAGATGCAGCCAGCCTGGTTAAATGCGATTAGAAACACATTGCCGGGTGGGTTGCTATTGGGGTTTGGCTTTGGATGGACAGATCTCCTGTGTTATGGAGTGGGGTGTGTTTTGGGGTTTGGTATTTTTAAGCATAGCTTTGGGGGTTTGTTTCTCCGTTAGTTCGGATTAAGTTTTACTTTAGTTTCTTGTAAGCGATTTTACAGGGAAAAACATGGAAGAGCATTGATGGAAATCTTCCGTTTCTGAAAATTCAGTTTGACCAGATGCACACTTTGAGATACATTATCTTCAAGAGCAGTAGGATAAGTGGGTAAAAATATATATTAATTGTAAGATATAATAGGAGAAAAGGATACTATGAAGGCAATAAAACTGCGTGAAGGCATTTATTGGGTTGGTGGAATAGATTGGGATTTACGTAATTTCCATGGGTATTTAACCCAACGTGGCAGCACCTATAATGCCTATTTGATCATAGATGAGAAAGTTACTCTGATAGACAATGTAAAGCATTATCTTTACGATGAAATGATCGCCCGGATTAGCGATGTGATAGATCCTGCCAGGATTGACATATTGATCCAAAACCATGTGGAGATGGATCATAGCGGGGGCATGCCAAAATTAATAGAGAAATTGCCAAATGCAAAAATATACACCAACGCCAATGGCATCAAGGGTTTAAAGATGCACTACAAGCAGGATTGGAACTTCGTGGAAGTGAAAACCGGCGACAGCATAAATATCGGTAAACGTACCTTAAGCTTTTTAACCACACCGATGGTACACTGGCCGGATAATCAATTCACCTATTGCCCCGAAGAGGAAATCCTGTTTTCCAATGATGGTTTTGGCCAGCATATTGCTTCGTCCGAACGCTTTGCCAAAGACCTGCCGATTGGAATTGTGCTGGAAGAAGCCAAGAAGTATTACGCCAACATCGTGCTGCCCTATTCCAAACAGGTGCAGAAGGTTTTGGACGCTGCTAAAACCCTGAAAATAAAGATGATCTGCCCCAGCCATGGAGTTATCTGGACAGAGGAAAATATACACCTGATTATTGATGCCTACAAGCAGTGGGCTTACAATATCTCCGACCAGCATTATGGTTTGGTGATTTACGATACCATGTGGAAATCTACCCAGATAATGGCCATCGCCATCCATGAGACCTTTGAAAAGCTGGGGATTCGCAGCAAGCTGCTGAATTTGCAAGCCAACCATGTTTCGGATATTATGACAGATATAATCGATGCCAGGTTTATTGCTGTGGGTTCGCCAACTTTAAACAGCTCAATTTTGCCTACTGTGGCGGCTTTTGTCTATTATCTAAAGGGACTTTCCCCCAAAGATAGAATTGGCCTTGCCTTTGGCAGCTATGGTTGGGGCGGACAGAGTATTCCAATTTTGCAACAACTTTTAGGCGACGAAAAGGAATGCTGCTTTGAGATGCTGGAACCGGTTAAAGTGCAGTATATTCCTACGAAGGAAGATTTAGAAGCTATTAAAACCAAACTCGAACAACAACTAAAACCCAAACTGGAGGAAAAATGATCAGTAAAAAACTACAAATCGCCATAAACGAACAGATTAACAAGGAGCTCTTTTCCGAGTATCTGTATATCAGCATGCAAGCCTGGTTTGCCAATCAAAATCTGGATGGATTTGCCAACTGGATGGATGCCCAAGGCAAGGAAGAGCGTTTTCATGCCCTGAAATTCTACAATTACCTGCTGGAACGCGGCGGCAAGGTGGAGCTGAAAGCCATTGAACAGCCCACTATTGATTTTGGCACCCCACTAAAGGCTTTTACTGCTGTCCTAAAGCACGAGCAATTCATCAGTAAGAGCATAAATGACCTGATGGATATTGCCATCAAGGAAAACGATCATGCCTGCAAAAGCTTTTTGCAATGGTTTGTGGATGAACAGGTGGAAGAAGAAACCAATGCTGAAAAGGTTATTGCCAAGCTGAAGATGATCGGGGATAATTCCTACGGCATCCTGATGCTGGATACCGAACTTGGCACCAGAGTGTTTACACCGCCTGTAACAGGAGCGTGAATAAATTGCATAGGAGAAGGTTGATTTCAGTCTTCTCCTTTTGCTTTTCTTATTCATCGGAGTAATTATGTTGGCTAAAGGAAGTGGTTATGGTTAAAGTGAATATAGAAAGCCTATATTCCAAGATTTTTTATAGTGCCTTGGTAGCCATCGGAGTTACAGATGTCAAGGGCAATTATGTAATTGTAAATCCTACCTGGTGTGAATTATTGGGATACAGCATGGACGAATCTGTGCATCTGAATATTAAGGACGTTACGCCTCGGGAGGATTGGGATGACAGCATAATCAATTTTGATTACCTTATTGCCGAAGAAGCGCGAAGCATTAGAAAGCAACGCCGCTACCAACGCAAAGACGGCACCACTTTTTGGGCAGATTTACATGCTTCTTCCATTTATGATGATAACGACTTTGCCATTGGATTATTGGGTGTTTTTGTAAACATTGATAAACAGGTGATGGCAGAGCAAATTCAACGAGAGTTGTATCTCAGCTTGGAACAACTGAATCAGGAACTAAGCATCGCTAATACTGGATTAAACAAACTGGCCAGGCAAGATGCACTTACGGGGCTTTATAACCGCCGTGTCCTGGACGAAATTATGCAAAAGGAATCCAGCAGGTCACAGCGCACCAAACGTGGCTTTGGGGTGGCGATTGCAGATCTGGATAATTTTAAACATATCAACGACACCTATGGGCATGAGTGTGGTGACAAAGTTTTGAAAGAGGTTTCCAAGCTGTTTTTGAAGGGAATTCGTATTACCGACTCTGTTGGCCGCTGGGGTGGCGAAGAATTCCTGTTTATTTTTACGGAAACAACCTGCCAGGGTGCAATGATTGTGATAGATAGAATCCGTGAGTCTGTGGAAGAAGCCAATATTTTATGCAGCGAATCCAGCCTAAATATCACTATTACTATCGGGCTCAGCTTTCGCGGTGGGGGAGAAGGGGAGGAAGATATGCTTTCCGAAGCGGATTTAGCACTTTATGAAGGCAAACAAACCGGTAAAAACAAAGTAGTTTGTTATCAAGAAATCTGTTCCGATAAAAAATAAGCATTATCTGAAGAAGATCCCAAAACACATAGAGATATAGTGTTACGTCGAATATATTTTTATGCCGCAGAATAATTGTTGTCGTTCCCGCGGAGGCGGGAATCCAGCCCTGATGAGTTCTGAAAGAACGACATGTAAAGGTTTGGATAGCAACATATTATGTGTCATCCCTTCGGGATTCTGACAGGGCTGGATTCCCGCCTCCGCGGGAACGACACATGATGCCGAGGTCTCGTTCAAACTTGTTTGTCTCGTTCAAACTTGTATGTCTCGTTCAAACTTGTATGTCTCGTTCAAACTTGTATGTCTCGTTCAAACTTGTATGTCTCGTTCAAACTTGTATGTCGCATTCAAACACTTCTTTGTAGGCCCGGCGAGACGGAAGAAAACAGATCGCCTTTTAACAGCCCTAAGTCCCCAAAAAAGTTCTTTACACATTTTCCGCTTTGATAAGAATAGCATTTACTAGGTGGAATGGGTAAATTTGCCCTTGTAAAAGCAGCACAATGCGCACTATTAGTCTTTACCCTCCATCGCAATAAGTAGTTTTAAATTAAATAATATAAAGGCAAAAAGATGGAAAAGAAGTGGTTAATACCCACTCCACCGGGAGAAGAATCTCTACATGTGGCAGAGGAGTTTTGCGCAGCATTCAAGATTCCAAAATTAGTGGCGGACTTGCTATATCGAAAGGGGCTTAGAACTGTTTCGGAAGTGCAGTATTTCTTTAGTCCTTCCTTGCAGGGATTGGCAGATCCCTTCCTGTTTCCGGATATGGAAAAAGCAGTAACGAGGATAATTACCGCAATTGACAATGGAGAGCGAATTACTATTTATGGCGATTATGATGTGGACGGAACCACAGCAACAGCCTTATTGTATCTTGGCTTAAAGCGGTTGGGTGCAATTATCGATTTTTACATTCCGCACCGCATGATAGATGGTTATGGCCTGTCATTGGGCAGTTTAGATGCTCTCAGGGAAAGTGGCTCTTCGCTAATAATAAGCGTGGATTGCGGTGTAAATGCTCTGGAAGAAATAATTGCCATAAATGCCATGGGCATGGAGATAATCATTACCGATCACCATAATCCCAAGGACGAATTACCCCCTGCTTATGCCATTATCAATCCCAAACTACCAGGATGCCCTTATCCCTTTGAGCATCTTGCGGGAGTGGGAGTTGCCTATAAATTACTCATGGCCGTATATGCCAGAAAGGGTCTGGATGATAAAGACAACACGCTTAAATACATGGATCTTGTGGCGGTTGGGACAATTGCCGACATAGTTCCCTTAACCTATGAAAACCGCATTTTTGCCTCAATTGGTTTGCAGCACCTGATTGAAAAGAAAAACCTGGGGTTGAGTGCTTTGATTTCAATTTCGGGAATGAACCAAAAGACGCTGGACACAACTGATATCGTGTTTGGGATTGCACCGCGCATCAACGCTGCGGGCAGAATGGGTTCTGCGGCAATTTCGGTGGAATTGCTTATCTCCACAGATGAAAACAAGAGCGCAGAATTGGCCGAGATAATTGAGCGCCAAAATTCTCTGCGCCAGCAGGAAGATCAAAAGACCTTCTTTGAAGCCTGCGAGATTATTGAAAAGAAATATAAAGACCTAAATCAGGCATCTTGCATGGTAATTTCTTCGGACGACTGGCATCAGGGCGTAATTGGCATAGTGGCTTCCAAACTGGTGGAAAAATATTACCGACCAGTGATTATGATTTCGTTTAAAGATGGTTTTGGCAGTGGCTCCGGACGCAGTGTGGCAGATTTTGACCTCTTTGAAGCACTTAAGCATACCGAGCATAACCTGCACAGCTTTGGCGGGCATAAATATGCCGTGGGCCTGACAATTTATCAGGAATACATAGACAGATTTGAGAACGAACTTACCCGTTATGTGTCCGAAAACTTACGCGTGGAGCAGATTCAGCCGCCAATGGTGATAGATAATGAAATTGAGCTTTATGACATCAATAATACGCTATTGGATGCAATTGAACGGTTTGCCCCCTTTGGGCCAGAAAATAACCGTCCCATTTTTGTCAGCCGGAAAGTGGCTGTGGCCAGTTATCCCTATAATGTGGGGCGAAATCACTTAAAACTAAGAGTGGTAAAAGACGGCATTTCCTTAGACCTGATCGGTTATAATCTGGGCGATTACCTACCGCTGCTAAAGAAAAACAGCTTTATCGATATCGCCTACACATTGGAATATAACCGCTTTGGCAACAAAACTACAATTCAGGGGAAATTGAGGGATCTGCACTTTTGCTAAAGGAAGGATACAATGAAGAAACATAAGCTTTTTATCCTGGCATTTGCCATAATCCTGATGCTTCAGGCTTGTGCATCTGCTCCCAGGCAAGCTCCCATGGATATAAATTCCTTTGTTTTGCAGGCAGAGATTCCGCTGAGATTTGCAGCAGATAAGGTTCTTTATAATGCTCAAAGCCAAATTACGCTTGCTTTTAGCAGCAAAAACCAAGAAGTGCACCTCTTTAAGGGATCAGAAAAACTGAATGTAATTGGCGGTCTTGGTGCCAACTTTACCTATTTAAGCGATATAGCTTTGGGTCAGGATGGCAGTTTGTTTGTCCTGGATTCTGCCACACGCAGTGTAAGAAAATTCAGCCTCGATGGAAAAGTGATGGGAAATCTGGAGCTAAAAGGCAGCATTCAGCCAACTTTGATAACTGTGCAATCAGATCAAAACCTGTTTGTTTACGATGCCGGGCCAGGAGAAATTGTTTGCTATTCTATCTTGGATGGCACGGAACAATACCGTTTTGGCCGGTTTCAGCTTGCTCAGATCTCGTCTCTTGCCTGCAACCGGGATTATCTCCTGGCCTATCGCAAAGATGAAAACAGCAGTAGTGTATTTTCCATATTGGGGCAGTTGGTGAAAAGCGAAGAGGGGCAAGTGGTGTATGATGAGTATAACAATGGTATCAGCTATCAAAAAGGAGGAATTATCAGCCTTTCAAGTGCGGCTTTTTTGCCCTTGCGCTCAGATCCGAAACTTTTAGGGATAGATAGAGACATTCTGGTTCTTGGCTTTGAGGAGACTGTTAGGTTATTCAAAATAAATTACTTAAGGTTGGATTAGCTTGAGTCCTTTGCTCTGGGTTGTGCTTAGTGCGCTAATGGTTAGCCTGTCCCGTTTGCCTTTACATTTGGGATTTCTGGTTTTTGTCGGCTGGATTCCTCTGCTGCATTTTTTGTTTCAAAAAAGGGTGAAATTGTGGGCTGCGGCAGCAATATTTTCTGCAATTTACATAGGAATTGTGTATAACTGGATCGCGGAGGTTACGCCTGTTGGGTTGGTTGGCATAGCAATAATCTTTTTTTTGCATTATTGGCTGGTGTTTTACATGATTCGGAAGGTTGGAACCGCTATTCCAGGGCTGAAATACGTAATATTTGTTGCAGTATTGCTCAGCTTTGAATATCTGCAAAATTTTACTGAAATGCGGTTTCCCTGGTTCCACAATGCATATTCCCTGGCCGATTACACTTGGTTGATTCAAGCTGCCGATTTGGGTGGAGTTATTCTGCTGTCTGCACTTATACTATTAATCAATGTGCTAATTTATAGGGCAGTTCAAGGGAAACTGAAATATATGGCTTGGGTTATGCTTATCCTTGTTATTTGGAATATTTACGGTATTTGGTGTGTTAATAAGTTGCCCCTTTCAATGGTCGATACGAAAATCAGCGTGATGCAGCCTTCAATTGAGCAGGATAAAAAGTGGGATCAAGCCTTTTACCTGGATATTTTACAACGCTATGACAAGCTGTGTGCCAAGGCCGCAGCAGATTCCACCCGGTTGCTTATTTTTCCGGAAGCTGCCATGCCGGTATATTTGCTCTACGATCCCCTGTCGATGCACAGTTTGCAAAGATATTGCAGTGCTTACAATCTGGAGATATTTACAGGTTTTCCGCACTTCACTCCTGCTCCTCCAGAGCACGTAAATGATGAGTATTTTTACAACGCCGCAGCACTATTCAAGCCCAACGGACAGAGATCAAACCTATATTATAAGAACATCCTGGTTCCGGTGGGTGAGCGGATGTTGTGGTTAAAGCAATTTCCTGTCCTCTGGAAACTGCAATTTGATCAGGCTAATTGGGAATTTGGCAAAAACCTGGAATGGATAGACAGCTCTGAAGGCGAGTTTTCGCCCTCAATATGCTACGAACTTGCTTTTGCAAACATCCATCAACGCATGGCAATTCCCCAAGACCCACAAACAAAGAGCTTGCGGAAAACGGACTTTTTGGTGAACATCACCAACGACGCTTGGTTTGGAACATCCTATGGCCCCTGGTTACATGCGGCCATGGTAAAATTCCGTGCTGTGGAAAACCGCATCCAGATTTACCGCAGTGCCAATACGGGCATCTCTATGATTGTTGATCCGCGGGGAATTATAATTGCAAAAGCAGAGTTGTTTGAAAAAACCAATATCACTGCGCCACTATTCAAATGCAGCCGGATTCCGCTTTACCGTCATATTGCCTGGTATCCCATCCTATTTGTGGTAGTTGCAGTAGGATTATTTGGGATTAGTATGTTTATTGGGAATAAAGAGAAATGAAAAAGTTCTATTATACCATTGGTGAAGTCAGCAATCTGTTGGGTGTAAAACCCCATGTAATCCGTTATTGGGAGGGAGAATTCTCCTTTTTGCGACCCAAGAAAAGCGCAGGACGGATTCGCAAATTCAGTGAAGAGCATATTCTGCTGTTACGCAAGATTCACGATCTGCTCTACAACCAGCGTTTTACAATTGAAGGTGCCAGGCAAAAGCTGAAACAGGACAGGGAAAGCCTGAAAAGCCTGCATCCGGTGGAGCAAATTGAGCTTGATTTTTCTGCATCCAAAGCCCCTTTGCCAAATCCCGAGCTGAAACAAACCCTGCAAGTGGTGCGTGGTGAATTGCTGAAATTACAACAGATGTGCAAACAATATAAATAGGAAGGACGATGAACTTTCAGAACATAATTCTTGCCCTTCAGAATTACTGGGCGGACAAAGGCTGCAATTTAATTCAGCCCTATGATGTGGAGATGGGAGCAGGAACTTTTCACCCATCCACCTTTTTTGGGGCATTGGGCTCCAAACCCTGTGCCATAGCATATCCACAGCCATGTCGCAGACCCAAGGACGGACGCTATGGAGACAATCCCAACCGGCTTCAGCACTATTATCAGTTTCAAGTGATAATAAAACCAACCCCGGATGACATCCAAAACCTTTATCTGAAAAGCCTGATCGCCATCGGCATTGATATTGACAAACACGATATCCGCTTTGTGGAGGACGATTGGGAATCCCCCACTTTAGGAGCTTGGGGTTTGGGTTGGGAAGTCTGGCTGGATGGCATGGAAATTTCCCAATTCACATATTTTCAGCAGGTTGCCAGCCTCGATCTTTTCCCTGTTAGTGTGGAGCTGACATACGGATTGGAGCGTTTGGCCATGTATATTCAAAACGTGGAAGACTACAAAGACCTGAATTGGAACGATTCCACCAAATATGGTGAATTGTTTTACCGCCGCGAGCAGGAATACTCTGCCTACAATTTTGAAGCTGCGGATACCACTTTGCTCTTCAAACTGTTTGAAGACTATGAAAAAGAATGTAATGCGCTCTTGGGCAAAAAACTTGTTTTTCCGGCTTACGATATGTTGCTGCGCTGTTCGCATAGTTTCAATTTGCTTGATGCCAGAGGTGTTATCAGCGTAACCGAACGTGCTGCATACATTGGCAGGATTCGCAATCTGGCCAGAGCTTGTGCCAATGCATATCTGGCCTAAAGCATAAAAAAGGATGAAACATGAAGAAAGATTTTAACAAAGTGATGGCCGCCCTCAAGGGCATAGAAAGCAACTTACTGCAAGTGGCAATTTACAATAGCTTTTCTCCCCGTTGTGTGATAATTCTGGAGAGCGATTCCGACAATGTGCTGGATCAGCTGGAAGAGCTAAGAGATTTTTGCCGCAAAACCCGATTGCCTTTTCCCCTGGTGGTTGATCGCCAATTTGTGCTTAGCTCACTGGATTCCTATCCCCTGGAGTTTTTGGACATCATCAGCAGCCGTTATCAAAACCTGTTCGCAAAAGAAGATGTGCTGGCCACCCTTACCTTTACCACAGCCAATTTGCGGCTTCAGATGGAGCGGGAGGTAAAAAGCAAATGGCTGCTTACCCGTTTAACCGTGCTGGAACAAAACCCCAAACCCAAAGTGTTGGCCGAAACCCTTGCCCTATCCATCCGCGCCATCATGCCGGTGTTAAAAGGCCTTTGTCATCTTTCCGGCAGGCCTATTCCCAACGATCCTCTGGATTTAATTGCCCAGGCCAGTGATGTCAGCAATTTGAATTTTGGACCCTTGGGAAACTGGCTAAACCTGGAAAAGGCAGAGCTTGGAACAATCAAGAGTTATCTGGGGATTTTGGCAAATCTGATGCAGTATTTGGATTCCTTAGCGAATGATTAGTAGCGAATTCTATTTTGAGAACAGTGCTCAGCCACTTTTAGCCTTTGCAATTCACAACGGCAGTGAAATGCCAATAGAGCTGCTGAATAACTGTGGCATAGACCAAAGCACCAGAAAACGTGAAGAAGACCCCTATACAGACGGCTTTGCACAGCTTTTTCCCAATCGGGCGGTTGTGTTAACCAGCCGTTTTGCGGTAGATTTGAACCGTTCCCCCGAAAAAGCGATTTATCTAAAACCGGAAGATGCCTGGGGTTTACCGGTGCGCACCTCAGAGCTTGATCCGGAGTTGATTGCAGTTTTACAGGAAGCTTATGAAGATTGGTATAAACTGGCCTTTTATCAGATAGACCGCATGTTGAAAACCCATAAACGCTTGCTAATCTTAGATTTGCACAGCTTCAATCACAGAAGAGGTGGCCCCGCTGCAGTACCGGACCCTCAACAAGATAATCCCGATATCATCATTGGCCGCAATAATTTGGATATCAGCCGCTATGCAGAAGTGGAAAGACTGCACCTCCAACTGGATGGACAGAACTATCTGGATGCCAGGCTCGATTGCCGCTGCGACGTGAAATTCCCCGGAGGATACTTTTCCCGCTGGGTAAATAGCACTTTTGGGACAAGAGTTCTGTGCCTGGCCATAGAATTTAAAAAAACATTCATGAACGAATGGACAGGAGAACTGGATATAGCCGCCTATGAAGAGCTTAAAGCAATCTTCAAACATGCGGTTGATAGCCTGGGTTATACCTAATGTCTTGTCAACCCAGCTCTGACGTGTCGTTCCCGCTTACCCCTTTGTCGTTTCCGCTTACCCCTTTGTCGTTTCCGCTTACCCCTTTGTCGTTCCCGC